>CBKYSX010000056.1:0-11563 GCA_966690745.1 uncultured Ardenticatenales bacterium | reverse complement strand
GATCACCCCTTCTTCATCTATAAACAAACCGGTCGGCGCATCCAAAACCTCTTCCCCGAACGATGCTTCCTCGCCGTACTCGCTATCCAATCGGACGATTCTGCCGTTGCCTGTATCGGCAATATAAATGGTTCCGTCGGGCGTAATAAACATATCTTCCGGTCCGGATACAGGCAGATTTATTTCGTCTAATGGCGAATACGCTTCCTGGGTCATCCACATATTGCCCCCTGTACCCGCCGCCCAGGTGGTGTAAGGGGCATCGGCATAGGTGGACCGTGGCGTGGATGCAACCAGGATACCGAGAACCAGCATGAGAGAGAGAAGTCGCTTCATGGTGCGCCCCGTTATCCTTTCAACCCTGAATGTGCCATCGTGTTCATCACCTGACTTTGCAAAATCATAAAAATAATCAGGTTGGGCAGGAACATAATCAGGGTTGCCGCCGCCGCCATCCCCTGCCCCGCGACCGTGTTTGCTCCTGCGGTTGTCGTAGCGGTTAAGGTCGTCAGGAAGAACGCAAAGGATTTGAGGCTTTCATCATTCACATACAGGGTGGAGGTTTCGGCATTGTTCCATGTTGCTTGAAAGGTCAGAATGGCAATCGTCGCCAGGGCAGGGCGAATGAGAGGGAGAATAATCTGCCAGTAGATTTGCAGGTCGCTGGCTCCATCTACTCGTGCCGCTTCAATCACTTCGTCAGGAATTCCGTCAATAAATTGTTTGAGCAGGAATAATCCTACCGGCAACGCCAGGGCGGGCAGAATGTGGACAAGGAAAGTATTGAACAGCCCCAATTGCTCTATGACCAGAAAACGGGGAATGGTAACCGCAATCGGGACAAACATCAGCGCAACGGTATTGATGGCAAAGAGGGTATCCTTCAGTCGGAATTTTTTCTTGGATAAGGCGTATGCCGCCGTAGAGGAAACGAAAATCGAAGCGATGATGGTGACAACGGTAATCGTAATACTATTGAAGAGATAGCGGCTGACGGGTACGCCCGATGTAGAGAAACGGGCAAACAAATCCGAGAAGTTCTTGAAGGTCGGATTGGTGACAAAAAAGCGGGGTGGATAAGCAAAGAGCTCATCGGGTGGCTTAAAGGCATGCCCGAAAACGAAGACAATTGGCAATAACATAAAAATCACCAACGGAGCCAGCACAACGTAAAACTTAATCTGGCTCGGATGGAACCCTTTGGGGTTAATCCGGCTGTTCTGAATCGAAGAACCACCCCACCACCGTTTACGTCGGGTCGTTATGGTCGTCATGGTTAGGTACTCCCAAATAATCGGTTGGCAACTCTGGAGAAGAACAGCACCATCAACAGAAGTACCACCGACACGGCGGCGGCATAGCCCATTTCGTAGCGCAGAAAGCCGAAATCTTCAATGTGATTGACAATCAGTTGCCCGGCATATTGCGGGGTCGGGTTGGTTCCCGATAAGGTGACACCTATCGCCCCCGCCTGAAACGTGCCCACAATTGCCATCACGGCACCGAACAGCATTTGCGGTTTCATGGATGGAATCGTGATATGGATAATCTCTTGAAAGCGGTTCTGAATCCCATCTATCGCCCCTGCCTCATAGAGTTCGGGGTTCACCTCCAGAATCCCCGCCAACATCGCCAGAAACCCAACTCCCATACTGCTCCACAACGTTACAAAAATCATGATGGTCATCAGATAGTCAGGCGATTGTAACCATTGAACCGGTTCGTTAATCAGATTCATTTCCAGCAAAAAACTGTTCAGATAGCCATTTTGGTCGCCACTAAAGAGCGTTTTCCACACCACTGCCATCGTGACCCCTGTGGTCATTGAAGGGGAGTAGAGAATCAGTGCCAGAATGGTGCGCGGCACTTTAGGCAACTGCGCCAACATCCACGCCAGCACAAACGCCAGCACATAACCGCCCGGACCCACCATCACCGCAAATTGAATGGTGTTGGGCAAGACATAGCGCATAAAAACATCATCCTGCGTCAGCAAGACAATGTAGTTGCGCAGTCCAATAAAGGTGGGGAATTGGATGGTGTCGAAAAAGGTAAAGGATAATCCCCCCGCCACCAGAACGGGGATAACAATAAAGGTGGTGAAAAAGAAGGCGTACATTGCCAGAAAAGCATATGCACTCCCCTCTTTGTCCATCCATTCGCGGAAGCGGGAGGACATCGGCTCATCGGTTATCGCTTCTGCGGTTCCAAAGGGACGGCGTTCTGCCCCCGCGGGGACACCCGCAACCGTATGGATAATGGGTACTTGTTTTGGTTGCTCCATAACTTTACCTTGCCTCTTCCATCCACCCTTCAATGGTTTCGATGGTCGGAATTGTAAATTCTTTGACCACAACCCCATTTTCAAGGTAGCCAAATTCCTCCATCTTGCGTGTGATTTCACGGTTAATCGTGACCACTGCCCGATCAATGGCAACACGCGGATTCATCCCATCAAAAACAATCCGGTTCCAGGCATTGCTAATCTCCCGCTCCTGCATATAGCTACCGGGCAGTTTAAGCGGCTCCTGCATCCATTCCCATTGTTCCAGAACCACCTCTTTATGCTCGTCCGGGATGGGTGACAGCGCAAAGGCTTCCACATTGGCAGAGTTCCACAGGTACGACATCCCGTAGTTCAGAATCAATTGTTGCTGAAAATCCACCTGCGTTTCCGTGGACATCCACCATTTCATAAATTCCCATGCGGCTTCCGGTTGTTCGGTATTGGCGAACATAATGCTGGCTTGCGCGGAGCCGGTGGCATAACGAAGTTCCGTGCCATCGTCTAAAACGGTTGCCGGATACAATTCAATATCCCATAGACCGTTCAATTCGGGCGCGGCGGTGGTTAGTTTCAAATAGTCGGAGAAGTTAGAGACTCCGATGGGTAAGCTTCCATAGCGGAAACTATCATAGAAGCTTGCTGTTTCCAGCGGCATCCCATAAATGGTAAAACTCTCCGCCATAAACTGCATCGCTTCCACCGCTTCCTCACTCCCCAGCCCGGTGGCAAATCCATTGTTGGTATACAGATTTGCATTATGGTTAAAAAGGTAAGGAGCGGTGGCGAGATACCCTTTAGACCCCGTGCTATTGGAAAGGGGTGTGTTGTAATTCAGTCCGAAGCGTTGCAGTTCCGGCAGGATTTCAATCACTTCATCCCATGTTTGCGGAACCGGAATCCCCAATGATTCCATAATGTCCCGCCGATAGAATGTGACCCAGAAATCCTGCGTTTCGGGAATCGCATACACCGAATCATTAATCACATAACTTAACAATGCCCCCGGCTTATAGACGTTGATAAAAGAATCAAAATCGTCGAAGGAGCGCAGGTCTACCAGTGCATTGCGGATTGCAAGTTCATACGGCACATTCGTACTGACCCCTAACGCGACATCCGGCTGAATGCCCGCCGCGTTGGCAAGCACCAGCTTCGACTCGTCGGGCATAATCGAGAACTTCACACGAATGCCCGTTTCGGGGGTAAAGCGTTCGTCAGCAATGAATTGCAACAGGTCTACATACTGGCGCGGACGGTTGACCCATACTTCCAGTTCACCCTCACTTGCCCGCGTGGATTGGTACGGGTTGGGTGCGAAGGAAAGGAAGAACCGTTTGGCTCCCTCTGTAAAAGAGGTAATCGGGGATACATCAATCGGGGGGGGCGGTGTGTCGGGGGAATGAATATAAATTTTATCGAACGCCAGGGGTTGGGTTTGCAATCCTGTTAAAAGCGTTGCCAGCAACTGCGAGGCAGAGCCTGACCCCTCTGAAAAACGATTCATCCTTGATGGAATCTCATCCGGGTCTTCCGCCAATACCATAATGTTATCAATCGCCATCTGATAACTGAGAATTTCCTGCGAACCACTACTTCCCTGAATGGAACGCAACCCATCCAAATCGGTTTGCAAATCGGCGGCAATCCCGCGCAATCGTTCCTCAATGTCGGGGATATAGTCGGATATGACCCACTCTTTGAAGGGGTCTGATTGGTTCCCCGTCAGCTTCTTAATATCCAGCGATAAAGCATTGATGTCTTGTAGAACAGCCGTAATTTTCCTTGTTGCCGAACTATAAGGGGCATTGGTTGCTGTAATTCCAAGTACATTGACACCTGCCTCCAGATAAATCTGATAGGGGGTATCGGCTCCGCCCACGGTGACATCGCCCCACCCGTTGGAATAGGGGAATGGCACCACGTTTAACTCGTCAAACAACACGCTGTCGTTGAGAGTGATGCGCCGGAACACCGTAAAATTATTTTTGGTGCTTTGCATAGCGCGAAACGTAAGGGCATACATCCCATCCTGTGGCACGGTAAATTCATAATATACCGTGGTTCCACTGCGATTCCATGTTTCACCGCCCAAGGTATTAAGCAGGAGGCGGGAGGTATCATACGGGGTTACTGCCAGACTGCGGTCATTGGCGGGTCGAATGGAGGTGTCGTTTTTGTATGTCGGGTGTTCGGCTTCCAATTCAATCAACACCCCCGACGTGGGCGAAGCCGATTGCGTTTGCAGATAGTCCGTATAGGAGGGCGGGGGAGTAAAAGGGTCAAGATAAATACTTCCGAGTAATAAAGATTCTTCCGTCACCTGAAATTCAAATGTGTGATCGCCGGGGGTTAAACTCACCTGTAGCGGGTAATAGTTGCTAAAATCGGCATCCCACATCGCCACCCGACTCCACCTCACCAGCGATTCCTGGCGGATTAGTGCCTCGTTTCCGTAGCGGTCTAACGGGAAGTCTTCAATACTGTTCCGGTAAAAAACAGGGAAGATAATGCGGGGCGACTCTTCCGAAGGAAAAGCCCCATCAATGAGCAACTGCCCTTCGGGTGGCAACAGGAAAGCATCCGGCGCGGCAACGTCAAAGGCAACCGTGTACGCCCCTTCCTCCTCTACCGAAACAGTAAAGGCAATGCTGTCGCCCTCTTGCAGATAGACCGCCGGTTTGGCATAGTCACGGGCATTTTCGTGCCCGGTAAGAGGAACGCCAAACGTATCGGCGCGAATTTCAATCGGGGTCCCGTTATTGGCTTGCAGGGACGGGGACAGGGTGGAAGTGCGAGAGATAGTGGATGTAATTCCCCCCCGCATGGCGTGTGCAACAGAAGCCGTAGTGCTCAGCATTATCATCACGGCAACTGTGACGAGTTGTAGGAACAAAGGTAGTTTCAGGAACTTGCGTCGCCTGCGCCTCTGTCGGGCAACTTTCATTGCACTTTCCTGTCACAACAGGGGCATTGTCGCGTGGCAACGCCCCTGTTGTGCGCGAGTGACCGTCTATTGGTTCATTTGTGCTTCTGCGTCGGCTAATATCCCGTTGGCAAATTCCTCTAACTGTGCCGAGTAATCGGCGTAGTTGTACTGTCCGGTATGGGCGTTCGAGAAGATGTAGGCAATGTTGACATCTGCCTGGTCACCAATCGAAATCCCCGGTTTCCCTTCCCAACGGGCATTGATATACCCCGGAACAATTTTGGCGAGCGATTCCACCATGCTGTTATCAAGGTTTTCGAGGGCGGTAGCAATCCCCGGAACATCCACAAATTCCTGATAAAGCGCGAGGGATTCATCATCGAGCGATACCGGCATCTTGGGTGCTGATTCCAGTGCCCGTGCGAGTTCGGCTTCAGTGGCATAGGCTTCTTTCGAGAAGGTCATCCATTTGGCGAACTCATACGCCGCTTGCGGGTTAGCGGCGGTGTTGGAAACCACCATCACGTCCGCCACCATCGCCTGATTGCCACCGGGAATCCCGACAAAATCCCATTCGAATTCGGCATTTTTTACATAATCGGGTACTGCCCACGCGCCATCCCAGCGCATTCCCACTTCTTGATTTAAGAACAGTTCCCACGGGCCTGCCGAACGGAAGTTGCCAACTTGATCTTCGGTCAACCCTTGCCATGTATACGGGCGCATTTCCCCGGCAAACGTGACTGCATCTTTGAAGGCAGTGGAGTTGTAATTGACCTGCTCTCCGTCGTAGCTAAACCATTTCAGGTTGGGGTCCTGTGTATTGGCATACCACCCCATGACAAACTCAAACTCGTCCAAGCCCAGTCTGCCCTGCGAGGCATCGTGCATGGAAGTAACCGCCTCTTCAAACTCTTCGACCGAAAAGCCGTATTCGGGGGCATCGAGGTTGTTTTCTTCATAGAGGTCTTTATTGACGAAGTAGCCCATGACAAACTGTGCCGCCGGAAGCCCCAGCACTTGACCGTCATAGGTCACTGCTTCCTGTAACACGGGCGGAACGTTCTGCCAGTCGGGGTCGTCCTGCACAAATTCAGTCAGGTCCGCAACCCAGCCATTCTGCACATACAAGGGAACGTTGTTTGCCATGAAAACATCCGGCAATTCCCCCCGTGCGGCATAAGTGGTTAAGACCGCTTCCCAACCGCCTTCCGCCGACATATCCACAAATTCCACATTTACATTGGGGTTGGCATCTATGTATGCCTGCACCATCTGCCGTTGAATGTTGTTCTCTTCTTCGGTGCCAAGGTTCCAGTTCGCATACCGGATGGTGACGGCTTCACCGTCCCCCGTAGGCTCTTCGGCGGCGGGTTCCTCTGCCGTAGGTTCTTCGGCAACGGGTTCTTCGGCGGCAGGTGCCTCAGTTGCTTGCGTTGGAGGGGTGTCCCCGGTGGTTCCCGATTGTTGCGTATTCCCGCCACAACCAAAGAGGGCGGTTATCAACAATATCAGGAGCAACGGGTAAAACAGCGTGGTTCGGGTCTTCATCTCTCTCTTCTCCATTGAATTACGGTAAGATAAGCCTCATGTGCTGTTGACGACTATAGACCACGTGCATGGAAAGCACGGTTAAGGCCAAGAAGAAATCGGAATTTTGGCGCGGGGGGAAAGTGCGAACGGCTGAATCGTACTACTCATTGGAGCACCTCCTCTAAAACAGGGATATGTTTTTAGGGGAAGTACCTGTCGAAATTTGTTTTTAAGCCAGGGGGAAAAGGGGGTACTGTTGGGTATAATGGGATACGAACTGCGCGTGAAAAAGAACCCACCTGCAATTGTCTGATAGGAGTAAGGCGCGTACCATTTAGTACCGGCTGTGGATGTCGGCTGGGCTATTGCCATAATGCCATCAGCTTTCTGTCGTCTTGGACACCGCTTTTGGCAAGAAGCCTACTACGCCAGGAAACTATCGGGCTAGCCAAAATCACCGTTGCCGGTGGGGATGTCGGAACTATGGTATGGTAGAGTTGCGACCTTTCCCTCTTACCATTGCTGGTTGAACTGGTGAAGCCTATATGCTTGTCAGTGATAGAGTATTAATAGTTATCAGGGGGATACAAACGTTTTAGGGTTGATAGAGCTACGTCTAACACGCTTATATGGTAATACTGTAACTATAACAATGAAGCATGTCAATAGGGTTGGGATAGGCATGAGATATATATTCCTGAGCATGGATATAGAGAGGTCGCAGAAAAATAGCACCATTGGGAAGGTACGAATGTTTTTTTATGCTTCACTATTGCAATGATTTACCAACTAATGTAGCGTCAATCTGACCCGGCACACCAAACGATATCTGCCTCTAAGAGATAGCGATGAAGGGAAGGAGAGTAAAGTGGAAAATTGGTCGGAAAACAATGTTGAGGGGACTGGCATCAAACTCCACTACCATCGTAGCGGTACAATCGGAAATCCATGTCTTGTATTATTACACGGAATCACTGATGGCGGACGGGTATGGAGCCGCGTAGCACATGACCTAAGCGCACACTATGATATTGTAATGCCGGATGCGCGTGGGCATGGGCAATCGGATGGAATCTCAACCGGATTCTCGCTGACTCTGCTGGCGGAAGATGTTGTAACCATCATCAAAGCACTAGAACTTCAAAAGCCCTTTTTGTGGGGGCATTCCATGGGAGCCATTACTGCCGCGCTTGTAGCGGCTGAATATCCTGCCCTCATACATGCCGTTGTCTTAGAAGACCCACCTCTTTTTGCAGTGCCGCCGGATGAACCCTTACTCCCAACCCCGCTACCATCCCCTGACCCTGATTTTCGGGCAATGTCGGTTGCTGAACGTCTCGCTACTGCCAAAGCCATGAATCCTACATGGCACCCGGACGAATTACCGCCCTGGGCTGAATCCAAAGCGCAAGTAGACCCCACTGTTATCCACCATCGTTCTGAAATCCGTCAATATCCCTGGCGGGAAGCATTACAGCGGATTGAATGCCCTACCCTGCTCCTCACAGGCACACCGCAAGCCGGTGCAATTGTTACACCTGAGGTTGGGGCAGAAGCACTTGCGTTATTAAAAGCGGGTCAAGGGGTTGAGATAGAGGGAGCCGGGCATAACATCCGGCGAGATCGTTACGAGCAAACCATGGATACAGTTCGCACATTTTTACGTATGCACGAACTGTAAAATCATGTTTCGCTGTAGACATTTTTCACGAGCACAACGTACCCGGTACATTGCTTTCAGGGTAAGCGTACCCAATTTCTAAACGACTGTATTCCTAAAAGAGCTATCTATTTTGCAACAAGGGTAAAAATTGTGAGATGCCCAATCGCAGAGTATGGTCATATTGTGTACGACCGTAACCATTACGGATAATTAGTTCCACAACCCCCGGACGCAACCCGGCAGGTAAGGTTACTTCCATTGTATTATCATTCAGCCGGTTTGCCGTTGCCACCTTGCCATTCACGGTTACTGTCACAGGGGTCGTAAAATTAGCCCCTGTGATAGTAATAACCTCTCCTTCCCACCCATTTTCAATAGATGACGGCGTTAGAGTGGTAATAATGGGGCTACGGTACCCTGCAATCGCGATATCATCTATACGCGGCAACAACCATGGCTCTTCCTCTGCCTGAATCAACGCAAATGTAACTGTAATGCTTTCGCCTTGCCAGGGACTTAAATCCGCCCATTCAAGCCGCCAACCGGGTTTCATTCCTGTTTCATGGTGTATGATAGTCGTAGTCAGGACATCCTGTACGCGAACCTCAAAGGCGGATTGTCCATTCGGAAGCGCACGGGGCACATCCACCATCCAGCTAAGCGTAGGCATCGGCATGGTTAGGGGAATAGTGATGCTTTGACTGAGCGTGATTTCAGCAGATTCCTCCGCCCGCAACCATTCGCGGTACATCACCCGGGTACCCACCTGTGTATTGTGGCTGTCGGTAACGGTAGACCAACCAAAGGCAGGGTCGTAGTACCCTTCCAGCGAGTGAATCTGCGTATTATCCTCCGGTTCGGGATAAGGTTCGTCCCATCGCCCGTCTGCATTCCGTCGCACCACCCAATCGGGCGTGTCCACACTACTACTCACAATATAAAGGAATATCTCGTGATTTGGGCCTTCAAACAGACGTATCGCCCTCATATCCGGGTACTGTGTCACGGGGGGTGGAGCGATTACATCCGGCACCGCCCAACGTTGTTCTGTAGGGTGGTAAACTGAATAGAGAAGATCACGATTTGGTAGCCACATATCCTGTGAGGCAAGCGCATGTAGAACACCCACATCATCCACAAACAATTGCAACGCATACTGATTTTGATTCAGCGCATATCGTTCAGGGAATACCACACGCGCCTCACCCCAATTCCCCTGTGCATCACGAATGCGGTGCAATAGTTCATGGCGCGAATAGCTTCTGTAAAGTACATGGATTGTACCATCAGGGAGAATCGCAATCTGTGCATCGTTACCGCCATAACTACCACGAACCACTTCAAAGGGTGCCTGCCAAACCCCGTTGGAAGTACGCTGACGAATCTGTAATGAGGCAGTTCCTTCCTGACTCACCACTGACATCAAATATACATTCCCGCGTCTATCGCTAATGAGACGATTCGTAGCACCAATCATAATATAACGGGGAAAGACATTTAGCGGAGCAGACCACGTCCCCTGTAGGGAGCGGCTACTGTACACAATATTTTCAGCTTTGGGGTAGCTAAGGTGAAGTGTCCCGTCAGCCGTCATCGTAAGGGCAACGGGAGGAATGTTGCCACTATGCGTGAAATAATCACCGGTATCCAAATACTGCCCTGCGCTCCATGTACCGGCTCGTGGACGGAACCGGTAATAAATGCGCCCATCGGAACGGTCGCGGTACACCATGTGGAGCGTGCCATTCGCTGAAAGCACCGATGAAGAGGAAGAATAATCATAACCGCTCGTTGCAGTATCATCCAATACCAAGGGTGCACTCCAGCAACGCCCACAACCGCCCCCAAGCACCGCCACCCCGGCACCGCTGTGGCTTGAATGCAGAGGATTTGTTACTGCCGGTACGCCTTCCGTTTGCCAATGCGTTAAAAGATTTTCAAAGCCGCCATTCTGAATCAGGTTATCTGAATCTGTAATGAACGTATCGTAATAGGTGTTAAATCGCGCACTTCGACGACTTGACGGTACGGAACCCATCCCCGGTACCGCAACCGTGACACTACCTGCATCCAATGCAGTTTGATATTGGCGCGAAGCACCCGGACCCAGGGACATAGCCCCTGCGGCACCGGGAGCCAGTGATACCGTTGCCTCGTGCAGAGGATATCCACGTCCGTCAAACACACTTACATCAACATACCGTGTGTAAAGCCGGGTATTTACGGCGGCACTCCACGCGCCAATATTACCTGCGGCATCAACCCCACGAAGACGAAATTCCATTACGCTGTTAGGACTTCCTCCCCGGTACCGTAAGCTTTCCTGGGATGCGGGTAAGGAACCGGCATCTACCCATTCGCTCTGTGCCGGGAGTTCTCTTGTCTGAAGCTCATAATGGGCAATGGGCGCAGGTCCGGCATCAGTGCCACTCCACTGTAATTGAATACCATCCATCGGGCTGAAGGAGGTAATGGGTTCGAGTGAGGTTATCGGCAATGTATTATCAGTCGAAGCTACCGAGGGCTGGTAATCATCGGCACCACTACTTATTACAATCTCGCCACTATTGCTTTGACGAATATCCAGTGCATCTACGGCTAAAGAATTACCCGCAATACGGTATTGCACTCTGGAATAGTAATGAATCGCACTGTCCATAGAATGCCAGGCACCTGCCCATAAATCAACCAGGTATCCTCCTGCCAACCATGATTGAACAGCACCATTTGCAACCGTAAGGGTGGCAACATCGTTCCAATAATCGCCATTTAAGTCGCCATCAAATGCAATTTTGGAACCATCCGGGGACCACACGGGGTTCTGTAGGAACGTTATGGGGGCTGTGGCTGGATATTCTCCGGAGCCATCACTGTTAGCCACCATCAGTTGTCCCGCGCTTTGGCTAACCACACGCACCCACGCCATTCGGGTTCCATCAGGGCTTATTGTTGGAGAACGATCAGAAGCAGGATTGTTGGTGATCTGTTCCAGCGATCCACCCTGAAGATCCATACGAAAAAGTTCAAAATTACCGGTACGGTCTGATGCAAAAAGAATGGTATTACCATCGGATGACCATATCGGATAATGATCAACGCCTTCCCATTCGGTAAGCCGCGTTTCGCCACTTCCATCTGCGTTTATGCGAAAAAT
>CBKYSX010000055.1:0-11592 GCA_966690745.1 uncultured Ardenticatenales bacterium | reverse complement strand
AGGGGTAGACCGCTTTCTGCGCCGCACCCACCGTCCGGTCAGCCAGCCACTCAACCGCGACCAGCGCACAATTCTGGCGTGGGTTGAATCCCAAAGTGAGCGCACCCCTTACGAAGAAGTCCAAAAACTACTCCAAACGCTGAAAGCCACCGACACCGCCGTCGAAGAGTTGGTGCAATACGGGTTGGTACAGGAAGAAGTCGAACCCCGCGCCCCGAAAGTGCGCCCCCGCATGGAGCGATTTGTGCGGTTGGTGGGTACCACTGAAGAGCAAAACCGCCGTTTTCAGAATGTGGGGCGTACCAACCGCGCCGCCGATGTGGTGCAAGCCATCGCCGATGGAGGGGGGAGTATCAGTTGGCGACAGTTGCAACGGTTGGTGGCAACCGACGAAAAAGCGATGGGGGAATTTGTTGAAAAGGGGCTGGTGGAATGGGAGGGAGGGCATTTTTTACAACGGGATTACCCCGAAGAGCCGACCAAATTGACGGAGGCACAGGAACGGTTGCTGGCATGGGTGGACGGGCAATCGGACGAAACCCCTTTGCCGATTCGTGAGGTACAGGCAAGCGGCTTTACGCAAAAAACGATTGAAGCCACTGCCGTGCGCGGTTATCTGCGCGTGGTGGATGCAGGACCCCTAACCCTTAAACTGCGCCTGCCGTTGTACCGGGTCAATTCGGTGGTAGATGAATGGCGGGGCAGTGCCGCTGTGCGCGGCATATTAAATTATCTTCAGGATTCGCCCGTTGAATTAACCCGACAGGAAATTTTTAATGCTACGGGCGCAACCCCCGCCAATCTGAACGCCCTTGTCAAAGCCGGAATCGTGGTTATTGACCAACGGGAAGTGCTCCGTAATCCGTTGGCGGAGCGGCACTACCCCAAAAGCACCCCACCCACCCTCACCCCTGAACAGGCGGTGGTGTGGGATGAAATCCAAAAAGATGTAACGCGGCGGGATGAACAGACCCCCGGCAAGGTCTTCTTACTCCATGGGGTTACAGGGTCGGGGAAAACCGAGATTTATTTGCGGGCAGTGGCGGAAACGCTGGCACAGGGCAAACAAGCCATTGTTTTAATTCCCGAAATCGCCCTGACCCCGCAAACCGTTTCCCGCTTTGGCTCCCGTTTTGGCGAACACATCGCCCTGCAACATTCCCAATTGTCGGCGGGGGAACGGTATGACGAATGGCGGCGGCTCCGTGACGGACGGGCGCAGATTGCCATCGGCTCCCGCGCCGCGCTCTTCGCCCCCGTGCCGCGCCCCGGTTTGATTGTGATAGATGAAGAACACGAAGGGGCGTATAAACAGGGACACTTACCCGGATTCCGCTTTCCCACCTATCACGCCCGCGATATTGCCGCCCACCTTGCCAAAGTGACGGGCGCAACGGTGATTTTAGGCTCCGCCACCCCCGCGTTGGAAAGTTATTACCGCGCCGAACGGGGCGACTATCGCTTGCTGGAAATGGGGCAACGGGTCTGGGCGCAATTGACCCCGCAAAAACGGGAAGCCGTGGGGCATCTTGCGCCGGTACAAATCGTGGATATGCGACAAGAATTACGGATGGGCAACCATACGATTTTCTCCCGCGATTTGCACAACGCGATTGAAAGTACGCTTGCCGCCCAACAACAGGTGATTCTCTTTCTCAACCGGCGCGGCATGAATGCTTTTGTCATGTGCCGCGATTGCGGTTGGGTACAACAATGCCCCCGATGCGACCACCCGATGACCTATCATCAGGGGGCGGATTATCTGATTTGCCATCAATGCAGTATGACGGTTGGCATTCCCAACATTTGCACCAACTGTCTTAGCCCCCGCGTCAAACATTTCGGGGTAGGAACGGAGCAAGTGCAGGCAGTGGCGCAACAGATATTCCCACAAGCACGGGTGGTGCGGTGGGATCGGGATACGACACAGAAAAAGGGGGAGCACGAACGGCTGTTATCCCTTTTTGCCAACGGGCAAGCCGATATTTTGATTGGAACGCAGATGATTGCAAAGGGGTTGGATTTGCCGTTGGTCACATTGGTTGGCATCATATCCGCAGACACTGCATTGCATCTGCCCGATTTTCGGAGTGGGGAACGCACGTTTCAATTAATGACCCAGGTGGCGGGGCGGGCGGGACGAAGCCATCTGGGGGGGCGCGTTGTGTTACAAACCTATTCCCCCTTGCACTACGCGATTCAGGCTTCATCCCGCCATGATTACACAGCGTTCTACCGTCACGAACTCGCCTTCCGCCGCGAACACGCCTATCCGCCGACCTCACCTCTTATCCGCTTGCTTTACAGCAACGCATCCCCACGCGAAGCCGAGGCAGGGTCCCATAAAGTGGCTGAACAACTTACCTTACTGCTGGCACAACTGGGCTTGCCCGCCACCGATATTGTGGGTCCCGCTCCCGCCTTCTTCCAACGCATCCGGGGCAAATATCGCTGGCAAATCGCTATCCGGGGTGCCGCCGCCCGCGACCTTATCCGTGATGTCCCGTTAGGGGTCGGATGGGAAGTGGATGTTGAGCCGCTTTCGTTATTGTAACGTCTACGGGTATTGAGCATCGGGTATTGAGAAAACGGCGACCTCACCCCCTAACCCCCTCTCCACGATGGAGAGGGGGAACACAGAGGATCGTCTTCTCAATACGCAATGCTCACTGCTCTACACCTCATGCTCCCCAACTGGTCGAACCGCCAAATCATCTGGGCAACTGTCACGGTTGCCGCTGTCGCGCTCCTTTTCTGGCTAATTTATCGTTATAACGAAACGATTCTGCTTGTCGTATCCGGCATTATTATCGCCATTGCCGTGCGCCCGATTGTGCGGCGGCTGAAAAATCTGGGTGTGCCGCAGGGGGTCGGGGTAGGGCTTGTCTATCTTGTACTCCTGCTAGTGCTGGTATTGTTTGCCGTGTACGGGATTCCTCTGATTGCCAGTCAGTCCGCCACGATAGTAGAGCGCACACGAACGCTGTACACCGATTTTTATACCCTGCTCACCACCACTGAAAACTACTTCCTGCGCCGCCTGTTGACTGCCCTTCCCTCCACCCTCGGCGCACCAACAACCCCCGAACCAGTTGCCCCCGATGCCATCACCAGTGTGAATGACGGGTTGCTGGTCTTACAAAACGTCGGGGGGATTCTGCTCAAAATTCTCGCAACGTTGGCTATGGCATTTTTCTGGACGGTGGAATCGGAACGGATTAAACAGGTACTCCTGTTACTGGTTCCGATTGGCAAACGTCCTGATGCTAAAGAAACGGTCAATAATATCGAGGAAATTGTCGGGAATTACACCGTGGGGCAAGGGATTTTGATGGCGATTATCGGCGTGGCGCAGGGTATCGTCTATGCGGTGGTGGGATTGCCCTATGCCTTCTTGCTGGCAATCATCGCCGGAATCGGGGAGGCGATTCCCCTGATTGGTCCTTTATTAGGAACGATTCCGGCAATTGCGGTAGCACTCACCATTTCGCCCACCACCGCTCTGATTGTCGGGGTAGCGGCAATTATTATTCAGCAGGTCGAAAATACAATTCTGGTTCCCCGCATTATGGGCAATGCAGTTGGCGCACAACCGATTCCCACGATGCTGGCATTTATTGCCTTCTCTTCGCTTTTCGGCTTTGTGGGGGCATTAATCACCGTGCCTGTTACCGCCACGATTGTGGATCGGCTCATTTTCTCCCGTTCGGCGGGGGAGGCGCAAATTGCAAACGGGGGGCGCACCAAATTAAGTCTGATCCGATATGAATTGAACGACCTGATTCAAGATGTGAAAAGCCAGATACGGCGTAAAGAAGAGGTTGCCACCGCCGCCCAGGACCAAATTGAAGATTCAATCGAAGCCATCGCTCTTGATTTGGATAGCGTTCTGGCAAAAGTAGAAAAGGGGGATGTATGAGAACCATAGCGCGGTATACCTTTGTGGTGCTGGCAACGTTGAGCCTGCTTGCCCTCTTGTGGGCGTTTCGGGGGGCGATTATCGCTTTCTTGCTTTCCCTTTTTATTGCCGCTTCCATCCGCCCGTTAATCGGGTGGTTCGTCAGTAAAGGCATCCCTGCGGTTCCCGCCCAATTACTCGTCTTTCTTGGGATATTATCGCTGGCAGGCGTGTTGATTTATGCCTTTGGACCCGCATTGGCAAGCGACCTTGATATTTTATTAGAGGAAGGGTTGCGCCAGTATGACCGTTTGTATTTGATCTGGGTCACGGGGGAGGCATGGCAACAGGCAGTTGCCGCCCGACTTCCCTCTTCCCCTGCGCTTATCGAAGCAATGACCGGTCGCAATGGCGCACAGATGGTCGGGACCCTGTTGGGATGGACGCAGGGGTTGTTCGGGATGATTAGCGATTCGTTTTTGATTGTAATTCTCAGTATCTATTGGAGCCAGGATCAAAACCGTTTTGAGCGGTTGTGGCTTTCCTTACTCTCCCCCCAATTGCGTATTCATGCCCGTAACGCCTGGCGCACCACGGAACAGGTCGTCGGGCAATTCATCCGTAGTGAGGTGATTCAAAGTGTGCTGGTGGCGGTGATTCTGGCAGTCGGTTTTCGCCTGTCGGGATTGCCTTACCCGACGTTAATGGCATTGCTGGCGGCGGTGTTGTGGGTGGTGGTCTGGCTGGTTCCCAACGCCGGAATGGTGGTGATTGGCGGAATCGTGTTCAGTGTAGGGTTGCTGGCGGGGTGGATACCGGCACTGGTATCTACGGTGATTACCGTGATATTGTTGGGCGTGATTGAATGGTGGTTGGAACCGCGCCTCTTTGACCGCACCCGTTACAGTTCCGTCCTCACCCTGATTTTGATGATTCCGTTGGTTTCGACCTATGGCGTGGTCGGGTTGCTGATTGCACCCCCCTTTGCGGCGGCGTTACAAACCATTGGCTCCGAAGCCATCCGCTATGCCAACCGCCCCAAAACGACCGAAGTCGAATTGGAAGGCTTAGAGGCACGGTACAACGAGGTGAGACAACTTTTTGAAGACGATCAAGGCGTAACCTACCCGCCAGAAATTGGTAGTGTTCTGCAACGGTTGAAAAAGCTGATCGGGGAGGCGGAGGGGGTGGTGGGGTAAAGGATACGAAAGTTTACTATCCCGCCCGCTAGTTCCGCTACGCTCCACTAGCGGCTACCCATAAGCTACGGCACAGCACAGGATTACCATTCAAGGTGGCATGTATACTGTCTTACGGAGGCGTATGTCGTCATCTTATACGCGACTTCGCTATCATCTGGTGTTCAGTACCAAAGGTCGGCAACCGTATATCACTTCTGATGTTGAACTCCTTGTCTATAAAGCGTTACATCGCCGTGCCGATGATGTAGGCGCAAAAATTATTGCCCTCAACGGAACTACAGACCATGTTCATCTGGTGGTTGGTATACCCCCAACCCTCCGGGTTTCTGATTTTGTGCGTGAAATTAAAACGGCTAGTACCCGTAGTATTCGTAAAATGGTGCCTCATTTACATCTTTTGTTTGAATGGCAGAATGGCTATGGTGCGTTCACTCTAGAATCCGATCATCTCAGTGGAATTATTGCCTATGTCAATAACCAAAAGGAACACCACGCGCATAACACGCTTATTGAAAAATATGAAAGAACCACTGAGGACTAACGCTTTGCGAAACTGTCGTTAGCTTAGTGGTAGCCGCTAGTGGAGCAACGCGGAACTAGGGCGGCAACACAACGGGAACAATCGAACAATCAACGTTATCCCCCCGCCAGCAACCCCAATTCATGCTGATACCGCGCCGTTTCCTGTTCGCGCCGCGCTTCGTCCCAGCCCAACAGATCCCCCATCCGGCGCACGACCTCATCCAGCACTTCCGCGCCGCGATGGGGGGCTTCGTAAACCAGCCAGGTGCGCCGTTGGAGGAAATCATCGGCAGTGAGGCAGTTTTCCAATTCAATCGCGTGGGGCAATTCTGCCCAGATGTAGGGCAGGGTCGGAACCATTCGTTCGCCTAAGGATTTGTCCTGCGCCACCCGTTCCGCCAACCGCACGGCGTAAATGCCGTAGTATTGCACCAGATGCGCCCAGACCTCATCATCAATCCGCGAGGTGGGGTTGCGCGTGGGAAGAGAGCCTTCCGCGCCGGGGAGGGGTAACGTAGCGGTATCTACTACCGCTTTTTTGGCAATTTTGTGCCGTTCGTGCAATTTCTCCGCCGCCACATCAATCACCTGTTTGCCCATGACACGGTAGGTGGTTAATTTCCCCCCCGCAATCGAAACCAACCCTTGCGGAGCCTCCCAGATATCATGTTCGCGGCTGGTTGCCCCTTCGTTTTGGGCGCCGGGGTCTTTGATGAGGGGGCGCAATCCTGCCCATGAGGATTGCACATCGTCGCGGGTCAAGTTGGCTTTGGGGAAGGCATGGTTGGCAACCGCCACCAGATAGTCCACATCTTCCTCCGTTACCGCCACATCATCTAGGGAGCCATCATAGAAGGTGTCGGTGGTGCCGATAATGGTTCCGTATTGCCACGGAATGATAAAAACGGGGCGACCATCCTGCGGCGCGGCAACCATCAAGCCATCTTTTAAAGGCAGTTTCTCTTTCGGGAAGACCAGATGCACCCCTTTGCTGGGGGCAAGGCGCGGCGGAATCGTCGGGTCTGCCATCTGAATGACTTTATCCGTCCACGGTCCCGTACAGTTGATGATGAGTCGTGCGTGGATGGTGTGGTCGGTACCTTCCAATTCATCCCGCACCGTCGCGCCCACAATTTTGCCCGCATCATCTTTCAAAAAGCCCTGCAACGACACATAGGTCAACAATACTGCCCCCTGCTCATGCGCCTGTTGTGCGTTGGCGAGGGTCAGGCGGGCATCGTGGGTCTGGGCATCGTAGAAATGCGCCGCGCCCGTGAGGTTATCGGCACGTAAGCCCGGGTTCTCTTTTTTCAATGTGCGCCCCAACATCATGCGGTGGGGTCGCACATTGCGGAAGAGCGCGAGGCTGTCATAGAGCCACATCCCCGCCGACATTTTGAGGAAATTGTTTTCGCTCTTTTTGTAAATCGGGAAGAGCAACGGTTGGGGGCGTACCAGATGGGGCGCGTTGTTCAGCAGGGTTCGCCGCTCCTGCAAGGCTTCAAAGACCAACCCGAATTCAAAATGCTCCAGATAGCGTAAGCCCCCATGTACCAATTTGGTGCTTTTGGAAGAGGTTCCGGCGGCAAAATCTTTTTTGTCTATGAGCGCGACCCGATAGCCACGCAGTGCCGCATCTCGCGCCGCCCCTGCGCCGGTAATGCCCCCGCCAATAATCAGAATATCAAACGGTTGAGCAGGGTCTAATCCGGCAAGATGGCGGGCGCGGGTGGTCTGGGAAAATTCACTGAGCATCACAACACCTTTTTACATCCCGTGAGGTTTCAACCTCACGCTGATAGAGTTCCCCGCCCTAAAGGGACGGGGCTAACAAGCTATTTTGTCGTTTGTTTATTAGCCCCGTCCCTTTAGGGCGGGGTTGGGTCAGTCGCGGCATTTATTGCGTTATGTGCATCTCACGGCACAAGAAACCACTCGTTCCGCAATGTTTCAAAGGTATCCTCCCGCAATGCCTGCCGGATGTCGGCGCAGAGGTCGGCGATGAAATGGAGGTTGTGAATGGTGGAAAGGGTACTGCCCAGCATTTCGTCGGCGCGGAAGAGGTGATGAATATACGCCCGTGAATAATTGCGACAAGTGTAACAGCCACACCCCGCCAGAATCGGGCGTTCGTCCTGCTTAAAGCGGGCATTGCGTAAATTTAAGCGGAATTTGGGCAGGGGGGTACCATCATCATCGGCGCGGACATGGACGGCGGCATTCCGCGCCATCCGGGTGGGTCCGACACAATCGAAGGTGTCGCACCCCCGTTCCACCGCCGCAAAAATATCGGGTATATCACCAATGCCCAACAGGTGGCGCGGCTTGTCGCGGGGTAATTCGGCGACTGTCCATTCCAGCACATGGTTCATATCGGTTTTGGAACGCCCCAGATTGCCGCCAATCGCAATCCCGTCAAAGTCCATTGCGCCAATTGCCGCCGCGCTTTCCTTCCGCACGGCTTCAAACGCGCCCCCCTGTACAATACCGTACAATGCCTGCGCGTAGCCGTGACGCGGCTCGCTGGATTGAAAATAGTCTAAGGAACGCTTTGCCCAGCGATGGGTGCGTTCCCAACTTTTTTGGGTGTAGGTTTCGTCGTGCAAGGGCGAAGTACATTCATCAAACGCCAGAATCATATCCGCGCCCAACTGCCGTTGAATCTCGATGGATTTTTCGGGCGTAAAAACATGGCGGGAGCCGTCCAGATGGCTGGTAAAAATGACCTCTTCTTCTTTCACCTTTACCAGCGACGACCCCGGACGGGCGGCTTTGGCGGGGGCGGTTCGGGAGGTGACACCCCCTTCTTCATCGGGGAAAATGTTAGCGATTTTGCCCACGCCATGCTCAATGCTTGCCCCCAGCGAAAAGACCTGAAAGCCGCCGCTATCGGTCAGAATCGGACGGTTCCAATTCATAAAGCGGTGCAAGCCGCCCAACGCCGCCACCACCTCCGCGCCGGGGCGCAAATAGAGATGGTAGGTGTTGTTGAAGATGACCTGCGTTCCGGTCTCCGCTACCTGTTCGGGGGTTAATGCCTTCACGGTGGCTTGCGTTCCCACCGCCACAAAGGAAGGCGTTTCGATTACGCCATGCGGGGTGGTATAGGTCGCCAGCCGCGCCGCGCCCCGTTCTTGTTCAATCTGAAAATCAAATCCCGGTTGCTTCATGGAAGGGAAATGAGAAAAGAGAAAAGAGAAACGGGAAAAACGACCCTTAAAGGTTGCCTTTCTCGTTTCCCATTTCTCCTTTCTCCTTACTCGAAAGATGCTCTGACGGCTTCGTAAACGTTGATTATACCATAGCCATAGCTATTATTCGGGGTACTGTCATCGCCGCAATCAACGGTATCACTGGCGGGGGTAGCCGTTTCGATGAGCAGTTGTTCTGTGCGTTCGATGTCGCCAATCAAATCGGGGTTTGCCGACCACATCAACGCCACCGCGCCCGCCACATGAGGACCTGCCATCGAAGTGCCATCGTTCAGCTCATAGGTGTTGTTGGGGTACGCAGAATAGATTTCCGCCCCCGGCGCAACGATATCCGGTTTGGTGCGTCCGCTGTCATCCACAATCACCGGTCCGCGACTACTAAAGTCGGTGACATCCCCCGAACGGGTCACGGCTCCAACGGTAAACGCGCCATCATAAATGGCAATCGGGTTATCCACCGTGGAACAGGCGGGTCCGCTGTTGCCCGCCGAAGCCACCACAAAAATCCCCGCCGCCCGTAGTGCCTCTACGGCGGGTTGTAGGGAGGTGGCATCACACCCTTCTACAGAAGGACAGCCCCATGAATTATTCAACACCTGCGCCCCCTGTTCGGGCAAGCCCGCAAAGGCATCCCGCGCTGAATCCATCGGGAAGGGGGCCATCATAAACTGCATACATTCCAGATAGAGGGCGGGATTGGCAAGATTACGCTCCAGATTCACACAGGCAATAAAAGAGGCATCAGGCGCAACCCCGGTGCTGTTGCCCAGCACCGTTCCCAGCGTATGGGTTCCATGCCCGCCGACATCATAAGGGGTGGTTTTGAAGAGCCAGGGGTCATACCAGTGTAAAGTATCGCGTCCATCCCGCCCCAGATAGCTATCCTGCAATTCGGGATGTCCGGCATCCACGCCAGAATCGGATTGCCCGACAATAATCCCTTCCCCCCGTGCCCCAAATTCCTCCCATACCTGCGGCGCACCAATCATCTCCAGATTCCACATTTCATCGGCATCGCGGGGGCGGGTATGGGTTCCTTCGGCTAACGATATGCCTTGATCTTCATAAACAGGGCGCAACACGGGGCTGTCTATGATTCGTTCGACTTCGGGGCGGGTCATTAACCAGAGGCGAATCAGGGGTCCGCCGTCCACCTCAATGGCATTCACCAGATAGTAGGGGCGGTGGCGGATACGCAGGAAACTTAAGGTATCACGTAAATCAGATTGCGTAGTCGTGGCGTGGTCGGTCAATGTGGTATAGACAAAGGTTGCCCGTTCCCGTTGGTCGGGTATCGCCGCCGCGCCCGACAGATCCGCCTGGGAATTGAGAATCACAAACAAGCGGTCCCCGTACCAATCGAACCCTGAAACACTGAGGATTCCAATCAGAGCAAACAAGGCGATTCCCGCAACCCAATGAAGGTGGTTCGGGTACGCCCCGGTCGGGAAACGGTCGCGGAGTGCCAGTGCGACGATTGCCAACCCCCAGCCAATGAGCATGGCGATTCCGGCAGCAATCAGTCCCATCGCCAGAATATCCCGTCCGCCCAGATTCAGCACCAGCAACAATTCATCGGGGTCTATCAATATCATCGGCGCGGCGACCGCCACCCCGCTTAGCAGGGTAAATGCCTGCCGGTTCCCCGGCGCGTCCGTTCCCCATCGTGCATGTGCCATCAATATCCAGCCCAGTGCCGGTACGGAGAGCATTAACAGCCAGGGCATTCCTTCAAAGCCAAAGCCCGCGACCATTACATTGAGCAGAACCCCGACCACAAAGCCGCCCAGCCCGATATTCCAGCCAGCCGTCCCTGTACGATTGAGCGCAGGAACCAGCACACTTTGCACAATCGCCGCCACTGCCGCGCCAAACGACAACCCCGCCAACAGGTTCATCACCGTATCCAACAGGGAGCCATAAGAATGGAACCAGACCCAGGGAAGGGCAAACAATAGCGCGGGAATGAGGGCAACCCGTCCGTTGGCGGGGTAATCCGTCGGGCGGAAGCGGCGAAATATGAGCCACGCAAAGAGGGATGCCAACACAATCTGCACCCCGTTCGCCAACAGCACCTGCGTTTGTGGTACAAGGCGGAGCGGAATCATCAGCACAAAGAACAACACACCAAGGAGCCATGTGCGGAAAATGGAGCGATACCGTTCGCTCTCTTTCCAATCCCATAAAACGAGCAGGGGCACTATCATCGCCACCCCAAAGACAACGGCTCCCCCCGGCACTAACCAGGGATTGCCTTCCGCCCCGTTGACTTCGCTTAAATCATGAATCCAATGGGGAATAATGGAACACAACGCCGCCATTTCCAGCCAGACAAACAACAAAGCCGTGATGACACGGCTTAAGGTCACATCTTTTTTAGGGGCTTCTGATACGGAAAGGGGTAATTCAGTCATAGAGTGTTATGTGTATTCGGTACGCAATTGAGGGTAACGTCAGTCCACTCTTACCCAAGTTGCCTTCTCAAAGTCACCAACGCATCAAAAATAGCGGGGGTATTGTCCGGCAGATTCGGTTGCACCTGCGACAGTGCGCCAATGGCGGTGATGGCGGCATCCAGCGCGGCGGTATCGCGGCTCTGCTCTGCCAAACGCATCCCCTCATCATACCATAATCGTGCCTGTTCGCCGTCCCCTACCGCCAATGCCGTCAAACCCGCATTGAAATAGTTGGTCGTGGTCGGGGTAATTGGCAGTAAACAGCGATAAGTTTGATAGGCAAGGTCATAGCGGAGTGCGGC
>CBKYSX010000054.1:0-11660 GCA_966690745.1 uncultured Ardenticatenales bacterium | reverse complement strand
ATGGTGGGCGACGACGTGCGTACCGATGTCGGCGCGGCACAAATCGCGGGGCTACGCGGGATGTTGGTCCGCACCGGCAAATACCGCCCCGGCGACCTGCAAAAAGGGGTCATCCCCGATGCCGTGATTGACACGGTGGCGGAATTGCCGCAGTGGTGGGATGAATTTGGAGTAGAATAGCAATTAGCAAAAGCAGAGTAGTGGGTATTGAGTATTGGGTACTGAGAAACGGCAACCTCACCCCCTAACCCCCTCTCCATACTAGAGAGGGAGGATACGGCAGGTCGTTTTCTCAATACTCAATACCCACTACTCCCTTACCGACTTTCATGGAAGGATTCCATTTATGACAGTGCCACAAATGATTTGGGCAGACGGCAACTTAATACCGTGGGAAAACGCCACCGTCCACGTCACGGCTCACGCCTTACACTATGGTTCCAGCGTTTTTGAGGGGGTTCGGGCGTATGCCACGCCGGACGGTCCCGCGGTGCTGGGCTTAAAAGAACACACCCGCCGCTTCTTCCAATCGGCAAAGATGTTCCGCATGGATTTGGGCTTCAGCGAGGATAAGATCAATCAGGCAACACTGGATACGGTACGCGCCAATGAACTGCCCGCCGCCTATATTCGCCCGTTGGCGATTCGCGGCGCGGGTCCCTTGGGAGTATGGGGGCTGAACTGCCCCATCAATGTCTACATTATGGCGATGAAATGGGGGTCGTACTTAGGGGATGGCTCGTTGGAGAACGGCGTGGATGTCATGGTTTCGACATGGCGGCGCATGGCTCCCGACACCCACCCGGCGATGGGCAAAATCGGCGGGAATTATGTCAACTCCCAATTCATCGTAATGGAAGCCCGCGACAACGGCAAAATGGAAGGGATTGCGCTGGATGTGAACGGGCTGGTCAGCGAAGGAAGCGGCGAAAACCTCTTCCTGGTGCTGGACAGGACGATTTACACCCCCTCCCTCGCCAACTCGATTCTCTCCGGCGTGACGCGCCGCTTTGTGATGCAATTGATTGAGGAAAAAGGGTACAAGGTGAAGGAGCAACCGATTCCCCGCGAAATGCTCTACATCGCCGACGAACTCTTCTTCACCGGCACCGCCGTCGAAGTCACCCCGATTCGCTCCGTGGATGGCTATCAAATCGGCATCGGCAAACGCGGACCCATCACCGAAGACCTCCAATCCTCCTTCTTCAACATCGTGCAAGGTCGCGCCGAAGACAAATACGGCTGGCTCAGCCATGTGTATGAGAAGGTCGGGGCGCGGTAGAAAATTTGTGCTTGAAAGTGTAAGCAAGATTCCTTTCAACAGGAATCTTGCTTACTTTTTATCATAATTTATCTATCTCTTGAGCTGTATATTTGTACATACATAGGACGAACTTCATTCTCATACCATCGGCTTATATCCTCATCAGGACGGAATTTTCCAAGAATTGCACGGGTTGATCCAAGAAAAAACGTTGTGGTAAAACTAGCAATGTCTTTTAAGCCCTGCCCATCTCTAACAGGTCTTATAACACCCTTGCCCGGAACGTTTGTACCTAAAATAAAGGGCGAAAAATCACGAGCGTGTGTTACCTTAGACCAATTACTGTATAAAAAATCGTATAATGCGCCACGTTTTACATGTTGTGCCAACCCCTTAATGTTATATGGTCCCTTGAAAAGACGATGCCATGACTTTTTACCACGCAACGCTCTATATTCTGCAATCATTTCTGGAAATGGCTCTTGAGATAGTAAAGACTTTAGATTATTAATAGGTTGCTTTAAGACAGCTGGATCTATTGTCAACATATCAACATCAATTACAGAAGAATCTTGTTCTAATTGCTGTTTAAAAATCCCTCCCCTTTCAGTTGTAAAATCTAAAGATTCATACATTTTAAGACGATCATATATATAAATACACAACCATGCTAATGATCGGTCAACATAATCATCCTCATTTTCAACAATATATTCCATTGAAATCAATGCTTCAAAAGAACTTCTTAGCAAGGGAATTGCCGGGTTGACACAAGATTGTGATAGAAGCACCTCTATTCCATCAGTCATTTCGATAATATGCCTGTATAAAAAAAGCACAGCTAAATCCTCATTTTCCTTTGCGGAGGTTGAGGTTGCTACTCGAACAAGCGCATTAGAACCAAAATTTACCATCTCTTGCAACAATGGCGAGGCAATTTGTATTACTCTTTGAGATTCAGCAACAGCAAGTTCTCTATAGATGATGGATTCAAGTGGTTTTGTGGGCATAGCGATTTATCTTAATAACAATTTTTGTCGGCTGTAAAAGGTAAAGGTTGAGTAGATACTGTACTTAATTTCAAATTTTGCATACGGTTTTTTCATTTCGCTTTACGCTTTACCACGCAAAATGGGCAGTCGCTTCATCCGCATCCGATCTTGCTGAACGGTCACCAATACGCCAAGTTCCAAAAGGTCATCACTTCGTTCTATAACTTCCTTGAGCAATTCTCTAACCATCTCTCCTTTTAATCCCTCAATCCTAATGCGGATAACAGAAGGATGTTGTTCCCCGGATAAAGCAACCAACGCGTGAAAATCAGCATCATAGGTGACAATCACCCAACCTTCCTCCCGTGCCTTCTCAATAATTGCTTCGTCTTTGAAGGAAGCATAGCCAATATCAATAACGTGAGCGGCTTCAATTCCGATCTCCGCTAATAATGATGCCGCCGAATAAGGCACCGCTTCATCAAGCAACAGTTTCATAGGGTTTCGGCAAATCAATTACCGTATCATCCAGATAGGTTGCTACAAATAATAGAGATTGTTGAATATCCTCTTCTTCCAAATTGGGATATTCCCGAAAAAGTTCTTCACGGTTAGGGTAAAGCGCGAGCAATTTAATCACCCGTTGCACGGTCAAGCGTGTATTGCGAATGGTGGGCTGTCCATTCATCCGTTCAGGGTCAACAGTAATGCGGTCAAATTTCATGGTCGGGTTCCTTCGCTTCGGTGTTGATGATTATATCATATCCCCATCCAAAAATTAACACCCGCTCTGCATTTGTCCTCAAATGACGGTTCTGCTAGTGGGGGCTATAATTCCATAAATTTTCACCCTCAACGGGAGACCCTATGACTCGCTTACTCGAAGAAGCATGGGCACGCGTAACCCAATTATCCGAAGCCGAACAAGATGCCATTGCGACCCTCATTATTGAAGAATTGGAAGATGAAGCACGGTGGGAAGCCACCTTTGCCCGTTCGCATGAAACTCTGGACCAATTGGAAGCGATGGCAAAAGAGGACATCAAAGCAGGGCGATTCCGCGAAGGCGGCTTTGACGACCTGTGAAATCCTATATAACCCAAAAATTTATTGACCGCTACCGCAAGCTCCCCAAAGAGATACGTGAACAAGCACGGCAGGCAGTCTTTGGAAAGAAGACCATTATCACCCAAGCCTCCACTTCAAACGAATCAAAAATCGGGCGCAGACTTATTCTGTACGCGTAGGTGATGGTTGGAGAGCATTAGGATTGGTAGAAAATGATGAAATCTATTGGTATTGGATCGGCTCTCATGCGGATTACGACAAGCTGTTGTAATCTGTATACCGCCGCGTGGCAGGGCGAAGCATCTGTCACGCCCCACGCCCACCCGTTTACATCATTGGTTCCATTCCCGAATCCCGGCGCGTAACCAAATCGGGCGGATGCTTCGCCCCTACAATTATTGGATATTTTGTGGAATAATCGGATGGCGTACTGGATTATCGGAGGCGGCTCATGCCTTATAACCCGACGGTTCATCATCGGCGTTCGATTCGCTTAAAAGGGTATGATTATCGTCAGGCAGGGGCGTATTTCGTGACCATTGTCACGCAGGAACGACTGTGTTGTTTCGGAGAGGTGAATGGGAAGGGACGACTGTACCTCAATCATAAGGGTAGATTGATTCAAACCTGTTGGGAAGCCATCCCGCGCCATGCCGACCATGTTCAATTGGACCTGTTTGTGGTAATGCCCAATCATTTACATGGGATTCTTTGGATCATCAAAGACATCATTCCCGCGCAAGATGTAATCACCGTTCCGCCCAAAGGCACAGCCCCACCCCCGCCTACAGGGACGACACCCGGTTCCCTCAACGCCATCATCCAGAACTTCAAATCGGTTACGACCCGCAAATTGAATCAACAGGCACGAACCCCCGGCACCTCTCTATGGCAACGGGATTATTACGAATCCGTGATCCGGGATGATGCCCACCTTGCCGCCATCCGCGACTATATCCGTCACAACCCCGCCCATTGGCACCTTGACCGCGAACGTCCCTTCGACCCCGACAACGGGTTGTGGATTTAACATAGGAATGTAGGGGCGAAGCATCCGCACCCTGTTGTTACGTGCCGAACCTTTGGCATGAAATTAACGTTATAAACGGATGCGTGTGGGGCATCACGGATGCTTCGCCCTCGCATACCGGAACATTTGCAAACACACCCGTCGTTGTCGTTACCCCTCGCGTGAGGATTGTTCCATAACGGATAATTGGGTTTTTATTTCCATTTCCCATCGCACGGTAGCACGGTAGGGGCGAAGCATCCGCACCCTGTTGTTACGTGCCGTATCTTTGGCATGGCATCAATTTCATAAACGGATGGGTGTATGGCATTACGGATGCTTCGCCCTGTCATACCGGAACATTTGCAAACACGCCCGTCGTTGTCCTTGCCCATCGCGTGAGGGTTGTTCCATAACGGATAATTGGGTTTTTATTTCCATTTCGCGATGCACGGCAGGGCGAAGCATCCGTCATGCCCCACATTCGCCCGTTCACGGATTTGGTTTCATTCCCGAAAGACGGCGCGTAACCAAGTCGGGCGGATGCTATCGCCCCTACAGATGGCGCGAAATGATTGCCTTTTTCGTTGAAAAAAATCGAACCTGACATGGACCCCCACGTTTACCATCCCCCATAGGGGTATCCGTTTTAGTGGCAATCGTGGTAATCGTCTCCACCACCCTCTCCTTTCTCCTTTCGCTCGCTCTCCCTACAATCTCCCCCATGACAAGCAAGGCAACACGCAAACACATCATTGAACAGACCATGCGCCGCATCAACGGGCGCGTGACAAAAGTATCGGA
Source organism: uncultured Ardenticatenales bacterium (assembly GCA_966690745.1). Taxonomy (GTDB): domain Bacteria; phylum Chloroflexota; class Anaerolineae; order Ardenticatenales; family Ardenticatenaceae; genus CBKYSX01. The sequence continues at coordinate 6,523 of CBKYSX010000054.1, read as the reverse complement.
AACCGCCGAACGGTGGTCGTGGATTCGGCTGGGGCTGTTTGTAGGGGGCATTATCGCCACCGGCGGGGCATATTTCGCGCTCGGGCCGGTAGCCATGTGGATCGTAGTGGGGCTGTTTGCCGTTGGCTTCTGGATTTCCGTCGTCATCCACCAACACCTCGAAGGGCGCATTACCCGCTATCAGGCATGGCTGAACTGGCAGGAACAGCAACTGGCGCGGATGGACTTAATCTGGGGAATCTTAAAACCGATAGAGTTTCATATCCCGCCCACCCATCCTTACGCCCACGACCTCAACATTGTGGGCGACTATTCCCTGCTCCGCCTGCTGGATACCACCGTCACCACCGAAGGGCGGGCGCGGCTGGCGGCATGGCTGACGACCACCGCCCCCGATCTCGCTGAAACCCAAACCCGCCAATCCATCGTACAGGAGATAGCACCACGCCACCGCCTGCGAATGAAAATCGCGGTGGAAGCCAGCCTGAACAAAGGGGCGCGGGGGTGGACGACTGCCCAATTGCAAGAAGCCCTGCAACCAAGCGCGGCGGAATCCACATTGTGGGCGTGGGCAATCGGGGCGGGGCTGTTCGCGTGGGTCAATCTTGCGCTGATTGTGCTGAACGTGGCGGGGCAATTGCCGCCCTACTGGTATGGAACCCTGCCCCTTTACGCCATCCTGCTGTTTGCGGGGCAACGGGTGGTGGGGGATATGTTCAACGACGCGCTCACGCTGGAATCGGCATTGCGCCCGTTGAACTCAGTTTTTACCGTTTTGGAACGGTGGAACTATCAACGTACCCCGGCACTGGCAGAGCTGGCAACCCCCTTTCGGGACAGCACCGCCCGCCCGTCGCACATCGTGGCGCGGGTGATGCAGGTGGTGAACCTGACGGGGGTGCGCGGCAACCCGATGATGTGGCTCTTGCTAAACTTCGTTCTGCCCTACGATTTTCTGGTGGCCATTCGTTTCAACCGGGTGCGGCAGGGATTGTCGGCACTCCTCCCCGACTGGCTGGAACGGTGGTTCCGGCTGGAAGCGGTGTCAGCACTGGCGAATCTGGGCTATCTGAATCCGCATTACACCTATCCGGTCGTGCAGGACGCAGGACGCGGGACGCAGGACGCGGAAACGGACAATTTGCCGAATGGAATTGAAAAGGTAGGGGCGGGTCGTCTTGGAACAGAGCCTATGGAATGGGAAGCACAGACCCGCCCGCCGTTGGATGGCAAGAACGGCAACCCACCCCCTAGCCCCCTCCCAAGAGGGGGAACACGGGATACTGTTTCTCGTTTCGCATTTCCCCTTTCTCCTTTCCCGCTTGAGGGTCGTGCCCTCTGACACCCCCTCATTCCGGACGGGGTGAAAGTGACAAACGATTTTCGGGTGGAGGCGTTGGGGACGGTGGCGATGATTACGGGGTCGAATATGTCGGGAAAGAGCAGTTTTCTGCGAACGGTGGGGGTCAATCTGGCGTTGGCGTATGCGGGCGGACCGGTAGACGCGCAGGCATTGACCGTGATTCCGATGCGCCTGTTCGCCTGTATGAGCGTCAACGATTCGGTCACGGACGGGATTTCGTTTTTCTATGCCGAGGTTAAACGGTTAAAAGCGTTGTTGGAGGCATTGAACCAGCCCCACGACACGCCGTTGTTTTTTCTGATTGATGAGATTTTCCGCGGCACCAACAACCGCGAACGGCTGATCGGGGCGCGTTCCTACACGCGGGCATTGGTGGGCAAAGATGGCGCGGGGTTGATTTCGACCCACGATTTGGAACTGACCCATCTGGCGGACGAATCCGCCGCGATTCTGAACTATCATTTCCGTGAAACCGTGGAAGAGGGGCGTATGCACTTTGATTACACCCTCCGCCCCGGACCCTGCCCCACCACCAACGCCCTCAAAATCATGGCGTTGGAAGGCTTGCCGGTGGAGGCAGGGATTGAGGAAACAGTAAACCCCGTACATCGTGCATAAACGGAAACGGGACGCAGAAAGCAAAAACGACAACCCACCCCCTAGCCCCCTCCCAAGAGGGGGAATCTGCGTTCTGCTTTCCGTGAATTTATGTAACACGTACCATGCAACTTTATTAAGCCATGCCATTACGCCCTCAACACCTCTGGATGTGGTTACTGGATGATTGGACGCTGGCGGTGCAACGCTCGCTGTTGTCGGGGGTGCCAGCCAAAGCGCAGGAAGCCCTGCGGATGCAATGGCGCGTGGGGCAACTCCTTAAGGTAGGAATTCTCTTCCTGCCCTTACTGGTGCTTGCCTCCTTCCTGATCCCGGGAACCCCCCTGTTGCGGAACCTTCTGCAAGGGTGGGGTATGGTCGAAGAAAGTCTGCTCGCACTGCATCTGTTGGTGGGAATCCAACGTAAAGTAAGCTTTGGCTGGGCGTTGCATCACCTCCGCCCGATGGTCTTCATCGGCGCGGCGGCATGGCATGATTTACGCATCAAAGCGTTACTGGCGGCGGGGTTGGGGGTTTTCCTCCTTGTAGTATCTTTGGGAGGCTCGTAGGGGCGGGTCAGGGAATGGCGATACATCCAAAATGCACCCGTTGACCCGCCCACGTTCCCAAAATGGTGCGTAGATTGACGACAACGGCGGGCGGGCGGGCGTTCTATACGGGTAAATACGCCATTCCGACCACCCGCCCCTACCCCCATTTGTAACGATGGTGAAATCGTTTGATTTGTGGGTAATCCTTAGACATAAAGGGACGGGGCTATTCAATACAGGACGCTTCGGAACAATCCCGCTTTTATGGGAATGTCGAAATCTTAACACTGAACTTCGTAATGAATCGTCTTACTCCCCCTCTAGGGAGGGGGCAAGGGGGGTGGGTCGTCGTTAGCGTACACCCCCCTCCCGTACACGCCGTTCGCCGTTCATGCAACAAGCAACCTGCAACACGGAACTGATCTATGTTTGGCATCTCATGGTGGATTTGGGCAGGGGCGGCACTCATCGTCGCCATCATCTATGCATTTGTTTACCCCCAACCGGGGGAAGGGGTGACGTTGGCGGCGTGGCAATCGTGGGTCTTGCGCTGGGGGCATACCGCCGTCTGGGTCGTGTTGGCGGCATCCTGTGTGATTCGGGCACTGTCGCCCCAATCCTCCGGCATCGCCAACAACATCGCCTTTCTGGCACTACCGCTCTACGGGCTGTTTCTGTTCACAATGGTGGGCATCCGGCAATAAGTAATGCTCATCGTTCCCCGTCCTTGAAGGACGGGGTTATTGAATACAGGAATTGGGTTGCACCATAGAATTGTTTTGCAGATTCCCGTATTGAATAGCCCCTTCCTTTAGGTGGGGGCGGATAATGGGAAGGGCGGAATTATCCTTATTGAACGCACACCCACCCGCCGTGGGTTGGCGACATGGATATAATTTGATTTCGGTGTTCCCGTTATCAGAGCAACCATCATTGCCGGACGGCAGGGCGAAGCATCCGTCACGCCGCACATCCGCCCGTTTATACAGGGGTTTCATTCCGTAGAAACGGCGCGTAACCATCCCGTGCGGATGCTGTCGCCCCTACATCCGTCTGGTGATTTACGTCTTTACGGCGGGCGGGTCACAAGTTCCATTTTGGGATAGCATCAGGGATGTGACCCGCCCCTACAAAAACCCTTTGCGTCTTTGCTCCCTTGCGTCCCTGCGTTACGTCGTTGCCGTTTCTGCCGTTCACTGTCGTTGCTGTCGTCACTTTCGTTCACTTATCACTATTCACTAACCACTTTTCACTAACCATGCAATCGGCACAAGTCGTAGACCAACGATACGCCTTACTCAACCCCATCGGCGGCGGCGGCATGGGGTCGGTGTGGCTTGCCGAAGACCGGCGGCTGAAACGCCATGTGGCGGTGAAATTCCTGAAGTCGGAATTTGCCGATGACGACGAACTCCGCACCCGCTTTGAAATCGAAGCGCAGGCGATGGCGAAAATCAACCATCCCTTTGTTGCCGAAATTTTTGATGTGGGGCACGAAGGTACCCACCCCTATATCGTCATGGAATATGTCGAAGGGTTAACGCTCACCGCCTTCATGCGGGAGCAGGCTCCCCTGAGCGAAAGCAACGCCCTGAAATGGCTGGAAAGCATGGCACGGGGGGTGGCGGCGATTCACCGCAAAAACGTCATTCACCGTGACCTGAAACCGAACAACATTTTGCTTCCCGAAGGGGGCGAACGGGAACATCTGGTCAAAATTGTGGATTTCGGGATTGCGCGGAACCTCAGCAGTGCCTCCATCACCACCGAAATGGGGCGGCTCTTTTACACCCCCAACTACGCCTCGCCCGAACAAACGGCGGGGCTGACCCTGACCCCCGCCAGCGATGTTTATACGCTGGGGGTACTGTTGTACGAACTGCTGGGCGGATTGATGCCCGTGAATGTTTTTGCCCTACGTGGCAAAGTGTCGGCGGGGATGTTCGCCCTGCTGGGCAAACTGCTTCAACATGACCCCACGGCTCGCCCGCAAAACGGGGGCATGGTGGTTGAGTTGATTCGCCATTTTGACCGTGCCGACGACACCACGCGCCCCGAACCCACCGTCACCCCCACCCCGACACTGACCCCGGTAGTGGCGACACCGCTTGCCAATGTGGCACAGCCCGACGCGCCCACCCGCCAACATCAGGTACAATCCCCAGTCGCGCCGGTTACCAAAGCGAAAGCACCGGGCATCGGCGACCGGATGCGCGAACGCTTACAAACCATTCGCAATCGCCCCGCCGAAGAGCTGTCGCCGCTTGCCCTGATGGTGGATTTGGTCACCTTTATCGGCGCGGGGATGCTCTGGCTGATGCAACTGACCGGGCGCGGGTTGGCAACGGCGGGGGCAACGATTGGCTCTGCCATTAAAGGTCATGCCGGAAGCACCGCACAAAACGCGCCCGCGTTGGGGCAGAATGTGCGGAAGGTGGCGGGCGCGGCAAGCAATTCGCTCTATGCCGCCCTCTACAATTTTATCAATGGGATGGTGATTGGCGGGATTGGCGGCGCGGTGGGCGGCTTTGGGGGTTGGTTCTTCTGGAGTTGGACCAATTCGCAGACCCTGAGCGATTTCTGGAACACGCTCATCGGTTTCAATCTCGGTGAAATTCTTTCTTTCTTCTTAAGCCGCGTCGCCCCGTGGTCGCTGACGGCGGGATTGGTGGGCGCACTGCTGGCGGGGCTGATGGGAATGGTGATGGGCGTTCTGGGCGGCAGTACCGGGTCGCTGGGCAACCGCTCGCTCTTTGCCAAAATCGTCTATAGTTTCTTCGGGGCTATCGGGGCAGTCATCTGGGGTTTGTTCCTGACCTTTACCCATTTGCTGTTGGCGGCGATTCCGTTGGGCTTGTGGGCATTGTCCGACCCCCGCTTTAATGTGGTGTTGTTGCGCGTGGACTCTTTCGGAACGTTGGTGGAAGATATTTTATATTGGTCTGCCCTCGGCTCCATCGGCTGGGCAATCACCCTGACGTTGGATATGCAGTTGGATCGCGCTATTTCCCGCACCCCCTTTGGCAAATTGGTGCAAGTCCTCTATAGTGCGTTGCTGGGAGCGATTTCGCTGGGCGGCGGCTCCTTTATTTTGTGGTTGGTGCTTTCCTCCATCGGGCTTCCCGGTGCCTTCCACCCCGATATTCTGCTGACCCATATTCAAAGCGACATCGCCGTGAAAGTCGGCTTGATTGGCGGCTTGCTGATTGCCCTGCTCCGCCCCAGCCCCAAACCGCCTGTTGTTCCCACCACCCCCGCGCCACAGGGACCCCCACGGCACCAAACCGTCAATTTCCCACCCCCGTCCAACCGGCGGTAAATCCCGCAACCGCTTCTTTCCAAAGAAAATGGGCAAGGGTTGGATTCCGGGGTGGGTCACGACTGGTAGGGATAAGAATAGGTTCAATGTGACCCACCCCTACCGATAAAATGAATAAGAAAAGCCGAACGGGTATGTAAAAAAATGGTTCGTAGGGGCGGGTCACATCTTATAGGATGTATGGAATGGAACTTGTGACCCGCCCCTTTTGTCCCAAACAATATCTCCAATTCACACACGCAATTACCTTTAACGCCAATCAACAACCGAATTTCCCGTCGCACCCCGTTGTTACAATGGGAATCATCACCCCAACCTAAAGGATGGGGCAAATTAATACGGGAAGTCGTTATATAAATGACATGATTCTCCGGGATAGTTTTACTCAGTAGCCCCGTCTTGCAGGACGGGAACACAATCCCATCCACTTCCCTAAAACAAGACCCTCCCATGAAAGTCACGCTGACCGAAGCCCTTGCCAAAATCCCCCTACCCGCCAATGAGAAATGGAAACTCGGCGTGTGGGATGCCGAAGTCCTGCGACATGGAACCATGTCCGTTGAAATTTTCGCACCGAAGGAGCAGGATTTCCAAACCCCGCATGAACAGGACGAACTCTATTTTATTGTGTCGGGGAGTGGCGAATTTTGGTTGAATGGCGAAACCCTGCCATTTGGCGCGGGGGATGTCATT
>CBKYSX010000053.1:0-11674 GCA_966690745.1 uncultured Ardenticatenales bacterium | reverse complement strand
AAGTACACAGAGTACTGGGCTGGACATCCGTCTTGATTCACCTTTAGCACTGCATTTTCAAGATGATACACACATTACTATCAGCGACGATGGGGAATGGTTGTTGGCTTGGCATTTTAACCACCCTACTGCCGTAGCGATGCACCTGCCAAGCAAATACATGATGGAGGTCACATTGCCCACGCCTGTAGTTGTAGTGGGGTGGGAGTAAATAAGGTTAACAGAACTGCGACCAATACCCTTCCGCAAGGTCGGTTAATTGTGCCAGCGAAAGTTCGTTTCCGCCCTGGTCATGTACGATGGCATAGTCAGCGTTGAAGGTAAGGGTTCCGCCATGCGAAGAGGTTTCCAAACACAAAACTTCAATTCCTTCGGGTTTGATGGTAGAACTCAGGATTTCGAGTTGTTTAGCAGAGATGGGGTCAAGGTCTGTGAGGACTGAAGGTTCGGTTACAGGTGTGTTTCTCCACGGAGTATATGTGAAGGAGTGAATGTTATGGAGCGTGACAAAGAAAAATTGGTAGGTGGGATTCACCCGTTCTGCAAGGTAGAGAATAGAAATATCCAGACGTAGGATGCCATTTTCGCTTATGATGCGGTCAATGGTTCCATCATGAAAAACATTAAAAATCGCGCCTACGTTTTCGGGTTCTGTAATTCTGTTATTTGTCTTCATTCTTCATCTGTACCATCCTCATAATAAGAAAGAAACCGGGTTTTCAACGGCAGAAACCCGGTTTCGCTTTCCAAATTCCTTACTTCAGTGGTACACCGATTACATCCTAAACACACCCCACTCTGTTTTCTGAATCGGCGCATTCAATGTGGCACTTAATGCCAGCCCCAGCACCCGTCGCGTATCGGCAGGGTCGAGAATACCGTCGTCCCAGAGGCGGGCGGTGGAGTAGTAGGGGTTGCCTTCCTGTTCATATTTGTCCAGAATCGGTTGCATGAATTCCCGCTGTTGTTCTAGGTCCAGCAACGGCTCTTTGCCCCGCGCCAGTTGGTCTTGTTTGATGGTGAGCAGAACGTTGGCAGCTTGTTCCCCACCCATGACGGAAATCCGCGCATTGGGCCACATCCAGAGGAAGCGGGGGGAATAGGCACGTCCGCACATGCCATAGTTGCCCGCGCCAAAGGAGCCGCCCAGAATCAGGGTCATTTTGGGGACGTTCGCGTTGGCAACCGCACTGACCAATTTTGCCCCATCTTTGGCAATCCCCCCTGCTTCGTATTCCCGCCCGACCATGAAGCCTGTGATGTTTTGCAGGAACAAGAGGGGAATCCCGCGCTGGCAACATAATTCGATGAAGTGCGCCCCTTTAAGAGCGGATTCGCTAAACAGAATCCCGTTGTTGGCGATGATACCAACGGGATAGCCATAGAGCCGCGCCCAGCCCGTAATCAGGGTCGTACCGTAATTCGCCTTAAATTCGCGGAATTTGGAGCCGTCTACCAGCCGCGTAATCACTTCGCGCACATCATAGGATTGTTTGAAGGTGGTCGGAATCACGCCATAGAGCGAATCGGCGGGATACAGGGGTTCTTCGGGGGGGGCAACATCCAGCGATACCTGTTTGCGCGTGTTTAATCCCGCCACAATATCCCGCACCAATTCCAGGGCGTGTTCGTCATCCAGCGCGTAATGGTCGGCAACCCCCGATTGGCGCGTATGCACTTCCGCACCGCCTAGTTCTTCGGCGGTGACTTCTTCGCCTGTGGCGGCTTTGACGAGGGGCGGACCGCCGAGAAAAATCGTTCCCGTCCCCTTCACGATAATCGTTTCGTCGCTCATGGCGGGAACATAGGCTCCCCCGGCGGTGCAACTCCCCATCACGGCGGCAATCTGGGCGATGCCTTTGGAACTCAACCGTGCCTGATTGTAAAAAATCCGCCCGAAGTCATCCACATCGGGAAAGACTTCATCCTGCATAGGCAGGAATGCACCGCCGCTATCTACCAGATAAATACAAGGCAAGTTGTTATCGAAGGCGACCTGTTGGGCGCGGAGGTGCTTTTTGACGGTAAGCGGGTAATACGATCCCCCTTTGACCGTGGCATCGTTAGCAACAATCAGACATTCGCGCCCACTGACCAAGCCAATCCCCGTGACAATGCCCGCCGAGGGGGTAGGGGAATCGTAGACTTCGTGGGCGGCAAGCGGCGATAGTTCAAGAAAGGGTGCGCCCGCATCTAACAGTCGGTCAATCCGATCCCGCACGAACATTTTGCCCTGTTCCCGTTGGCGGGCTTGATACCGTGCGCCCCCGCCCTGCCGTGCGTCGGCTAAACGGGTACGGAGTTCTGCCGCAAGGGCGGCGTTGTGGGCATAATTTTGTTGGTATTGTTCGTCACGGGGGGAGAGTTGGCTTTCGAGTTGTTCCATGAAGATAGAGAGGAGATTAGGAGAGCGGAGAGGGAGATTCCCACGCCGCTCTGCGCGTTGTGTTTACGATAAATACGACAAAAATAATCTGTGGTCGCCTGTTTTATCCGCCCCTCTTCCCCGCCCTAAAGGGACGGGGCTAAATACATGTGCTTGTCGAATGGGTTGTCTAAACAACATTTTCAGGAAACACATGTCGCTAGCCCCGCGGCTTTAGCCCGGGGCGGGGAACCGGGATGGGCGTAGTGGGCAGTTAAGACGGAGTTGCATCATCTACAGTGTCCGTCGTATCCGTATTGGACGTGGCAACACCATTGTCCGTATTGTCAGGGGCGGCATTAGCGGTTTCAAAAACGCCATCAGGCATTGGCTCGGTGGGAATGTCAGATGGGTCAACGGGTTCGGAATCGGCGGCAACCGGCGGCGATTCTTCTGCCATCGCAGGCATCGCTTCATCCAATATACCAACCACCACCACAACTGCGGTCATATCATCTTGAGTTGCCCGCATATTATAGGGCTGGTCCGGGTTCAGGGCGTTGGGCAAGCGGGGCAGGGTACTGCGTTGCACCGCCAAATCCACCATTGCCGCCGCCGGGTCTTCCTCCAACCACGCCAAGCCGTTCAATTCGGGCAGAGAGCAATTGGCATACGCGCCATCGCTCAACAAGACCAACCGGTCACGGGGTTGGAGTTTAATCGCACTCCAGCCGGTTGTCGGGCAGTTGGCATCCACCCCCAACGCACCGAAGATGTTTTTATCGTAAAAGTACCGTAGCACCCGTTGCTCCGGCACGGCTTCGATGGTCACGCCATCAAATTCATCAATCGCGGCTCCGATGGCGGCGGCTTCGTCTTCTGTCACCAACCCGTTCATTTTGTCCCATAGCAAACGGTCCTGGTCTTCAGTAATCTGAATTAAGCCGATATCATCTTTCAGCACATAGCCATGCGTATCGCCCTGCTGGGCGGCAACGGCGCGGGTTCCATTGTCGCAGAGGGCAATCAGCGAGAGCGCAACCCCGACGGTCAATTCTTCAAGGGGCTTGTTCTGCTGATTTTCGTCGGCGGGAATCGCGCCCGCATGGTTGAGCTCTTCCCAGATGGCGCGGTTCACTGCTTCAATCGCCGTCCGAAGTACAATTTTGCTTTCGGAGAGAGTTAGGCTCGCATCCCATTGGTCGAGTTGTTCGGTGAGTACCCGTACCGCCACCTGTGCGGCATGTTCACCACCGATTTCGCCGGTAGCGGTACGGCGGCGATAGCCCCCCATGCCATCTATGACGGCGGTCGCCTGGCGGCTGGCGGCAATCCACCACCCATCTTCATTACGTTCCGGGTGGGTCGGGCTGGGGGCGGTTGCCCACCATTGATGTGTCCATTGAATCGTCACGGGAACTTTGTTCCTTTTTGTGCGTAGAGAACGACAGTGATTAGTGGATAGTGGTTAGTGATAAGTGAACGACACTACTGCAAACCACAGAAAATGGTAAATAGGCAGTTGCCGTTCACTCATCACTATTCGCTTATCACTATCCACTGAATTGACATACAATACAAGCCAACTTAGGCTTTATTCAACTCCATTTTTGGTTAGACGCAAAAGACAGTGAGTCGTGGGAAGGGATAAGTGAATAGTGAAGGACAGTAACGGCAACAACGGTAAAAAGCGATGGAAAATCCGTTAAGCGTCATTTTTTATCTCAGACCTGTCGTTGTCGTTTCACTAATCACTCTTCACAAACCACTATTCACTCGTGAAACGAGGAGATCGCCCATGTTCGTAACCTGCCCCTCATGTGGTGCCGACAATCAAGAGGTTGGAAAATTCTGTGAGCAATGTGGTACCAAAATCATGGGGCTTATGTCTGCCGACCCTGCCTCTGCCCCTGCCGATGATGCTTTGAATATTGACCAGTTGACCCCGCCGGATGGCGTAGCAGATAATGGGAATGGAGCAATGGCGTTCCCTGTATTGGATGCCCCTGCACCCCCGTCACCCGACCCTGTTAGCACCGATAGCCCGACGACACCGGACGAGGGGGATAGTGCCCCGGTTGCCTCGCCAATGGCTCCCCCGGATAGTGGCGGCGATACAACCGGGCGGGTACGGTTTATTCGACTTGAAAATGGGGTTCAAAACCCCGCCCAGAGTTTCGTCGTTCCGGTGGGTAGTCGTATGCTGGTGGGACGCACCGACCCCGCCAACGGTGTCTTCCCCGATGTAGATATTACGATGTGGTCGCAACGGGTTTCGACACCTGATGGTCCTCTCTATACGGTACATCGCAAACAATGTTTTATCTCGCGGGATGGCGAGGGTAAATTGTGGATTGTGGATTACAAAGATTATGTGGGGGATACGATGGTATCGCCTGCGGGGTCGGGGCAGTTCCGCACGATTCCCGCCCTTGCCGGGGATCGTGAATCCAATGCCGAAGGAGGCATTCGCCTTGAGATTGGCGACCGGATTTTGATGGGTCAGGCAGAGGGTATGCTAATATTTGTGATTACGCAGGAATAGTGGAATTGCGTATTGCATAGTGCATAGTGCATAAACGACAACGGCAATCTTCCCGTTGGGTTCGTTGCTTGTATGCAATATGGAATATGCACGATGGACTTTATGGAAAATTCTCTTCGCAAAAATCTGTTCAAAGAAGCGTTGCGCGATGAAGTAGAGCAACGGGGGTTGCTGGCAGGCGGTTTATTGTTAAGCGGGGTAGCGGCATTAACAGCGGCAACCACGCTCTGGCTTGCGCCTGTGTATGTGGTGGCGGCGGGGTTAGGGGCATTGGGTATTGCGATTCGCGGTACACAGGGGCGATTGGGCAACCCTAACGCCGTGCCGGAAATTGCCCGCCGCACGATTGCCTCCCACCATACCCCCAAAGAGGTTCCCACCGAATTGGTGAGTTATGTGGAGCAGGCGATTGAGGCGGCAGTGGAAATTGTCACCCACATTCAGAAAGACCGCCGCCAATCCACCTATATGGGTATGCGTGAAGTGGTGGATACGACCGGGGATTTGCTCAACATGATTACCACCATGAGCGAGCGGATTGCCGCCACCGAAAAACTGTTCCGAGCCATTCAACAACGCAAACAATCCTTGCCCAATGCCGTCTTACAAGGCAAAACGGCTGAGGATTTTGAACGCAATCTGCATACGCTTCAGACCAGTATTGACCAGGCACGGCAACAGATTGTCACCGCCACCGCTTCTCTGCAACAGATTAGTGTACAGGTACTGATGATTCAGGCGCAGGATGCGGCATTAATTGACCAGGCAATGGGGTCGCTGAGTGTCCTTGCCACCGAACAAGCCGACCAGTTGCAGTTGCGGATTACGGCGATGGAAGATATTGCGCGGACGACAGACGCGGCAACAAGTCGGTTGTTATAGGACGCGGGACGCAGAAAGCGGAAAGCAGAAAACGGCGATGGTGTATGGTAGAGAAAATTCCTCCGCCATATCCCATCGCTTTTTTGTTGGGAATGCGCGAGTAAATTGAGCAATTTTTTGATAGGAGCATATCTGTTGTTCTATAGATTTCATCGAACAAATGTTTTATAATAGGGATGTTCCACTCTACCACGGGAAATGGTACTAGAATCTTTTCACGTTTCCCATTTCCCTTTTCTCATTTCCCAACTGGAGTTACCAATGGTCAACGCAATCAACTGGTTTGAAATTGCAGTGTTGGATATTGACCGTGCCAAAACCTTCTACGATACTGTGATGGGCAAACCCCTGACCACGATGGAAATGTCGCCGGGGTATCCGATGGCGACATTTGATGATATGAATGGTGGGGGCTGTATTATTCAGGGGGAGGGGTATACGCCTTCGGCGGAAGGAGTCGTGATTTATTTGAATTGCAACCCCAATCTACAGGAGATGTTGGATCGGGTAGAAGAAGCGGGTGGTTCTGTTCTGTTGCCGAAAAAGTCTATTGGTGGAAATGGCTGGATGGCATTTATCCTTGACAGCGAGGGGAATAAAATCGGCCTACATTCGAACGAATGAGAGAGGGGAGAGGGAAGAGATGAGAAAGGAGAGCGGAGAGAAAGGCAATTCGTCCCCTGCTTTCCTATCAAGAGGAAGAATCGGAAACAAAAGCCGTTTCTCCTTTGTCATCTCTCCTCTCTTTACAATTCCCGTTTCAGCAACATTTGTTCCAGCGATAACGCGCCGCCCCCTAAAATCAGCAGGGCGATATTGGCGGCAAGCAGGGTGCCATCCAGTTCATAGCCCACTCCCGGTGCGTCGGACGGGGCAATGAGACCCACCGGGGCTTTGACGAGGATGATCGCAACCAGCATGACGACCGCTAATAAGGCGGCGGCATAACGGGTTCCCAACCCCAGAATCAATGCCAACCCGCCCAGAGTTTCGGTCAGTGCCACCACCCATGCCATGATTTCGGGGGCGGGAATGCCCAGAAAGCCGAAGAACCCTACCACCCCTTCAATTCCCTGTAATTTCTGAACGCCATGTGCCAGAAAGACAATCCCGACCACGATTCGCAAGATGGTGGGGGCATAAGGGCGTAGTCCGGCAGTTGCATTGCTCAACATAAGCGTACTCCTTCCGTCATTGTGACGATGGTGCGAAAGACTCCTGTACGGCGGAGTACTTTTATAGAGCGATAAAGCTGTTCAGAAAGTACATAGAGTTGGTAAAGGGTTGATAAACTCGAGGAGAAACGGGGTTTCTGCCCTTCTTGCCATCAACATCCCGTTTCCTTTCTTACTTCTATCGCTCCAATCGCCGGTTCGCCACGTTCGCCTGACAGCATTTGCCTGCACCGTAATTGAGGGGTGAAAGTAACAAAAGCCAGATTAGAGGGGGATAGGGGTGAGTGTATTTGTGCAGAGGACAGGTGCACGGATGCACAGATGCAACGGATACACAAATGTGGGGACCCCATGCTTTTTTGCATCTGTATGGGGTGGTTCGGGGGTGTACCCGGTTCTATGCCCCGTCCCGCGACTCTCCAATCCTGTAATTCTTTGTGCTCTTGCCAACACCCCAATTACGGGCAAGGTTTGACATAAACCCGCTTTGCCCCTATACTCCCCCTTACCAAAACGAGGGGAATCCAACCTATTTTGGGGGGATGCCGGAGTGGCCAAACGGCGCCGACTTGAAATCGGATGGCGCGAGAGCGCACGGGGGGTCAAATCCCTCTCCCCCCGTGGTCGTACTGTTTGGCTGTCGTATCTATAATGGGGAGGTGCCGGAGTGGCCGAACGGGCTCGCCTGCTAAGCGAGTATACACTAACGTGTATCGAGGGTTCGAATCCCTCCCTCCCCGTCAGTAGCGTACTAATAAGGCTGGTTCTTATTAGAAAACGCTGGTAGTCATTTGAAAGCGGACTTGATTACTGTCTAATCAAGTCCGCTTTTATTTTTCTATTTTTCCTGCCCCTTCATTTGAACAAGTATCACTATTGCAGGGATGGGATAGTCATAGAAAAGACAAGGAAATTGTATGCGAGAGATCAGAAGATTTATAGCAACTGATAAGGTGGGAAAGACCTATACCCTTATTGCTTATCAAGAGTTTGCACCGTCCCGGCGAGGCGATTCTCAAATTCCAACGACCCAATCGTTGCGAACTGCTACCGGCGACTATGTAAACCGGCTAGCTAAAGGTATTTATGAGCTGTTGACGTATGGCAGAATTGCTTTGACCTCTACAGACCCTAATGCTTTATAAAAATCATTTGTAAATGACGTGCAACCTTTTTGGAAAGGTATTGGTAATAGGGGAGCGTACCCTTCTATATGACATTTCCTTCAAGGATTCTTAGGGCACTTCCAACCTGGAAGTGCCATTACTCTACGATTATACGCTAAGATTGGAACTTCCTATGACGACTCAAACTGACCTTGTTACTATCCTTGAGCATCATCCTTTGCTGTTTGACGAGGGATTGTTCATGGATAAAACGGTAGCATTAGAATATTATAGTGGTAACGAAAGCAAGATGGAGTCGCGCCGCGACATTCCGTTTGATGAATTTCAAGTTGCAGTGGACTGGTTTAGAGGTCGCACCCTATTAAAGGATGTTGGTTCTAACGATTCACAAGCGTGGAAAAAAGTAATGGAACGGGCAACGCGGGAATATGTAAGTGATGGGGCGTTTCTTGCCGCCGCCTTGTTTTTAGATGTTCCCCTGAAACACGATGGAGAGACTCCCCATCCGTTCCTTGGTATTAAAGAACAGAAGGGTGATTTCTAACCCGAAGGGTGTGAGAGAGATAAGGTGAAGTAACGGGGAACGTAAAATAAAAAATTTAGAGTGACTTCCCGGTACGGTTCTGGTCTATAAATTTCTATAGTCTTGAATAGATGTAGCCAATAAAAAAAGAGCCGCAAACGCGGCTCTTTTTTATAATAAATGTAAATCTTAGTTATCTTCGACTTTAATCCCGGGACCCATCGTGCTGGTAAGGGTGACGCGTTTGATGAGCGACCCTTTGGCACCGGAGGGGCGGTTGGATTTTACAGCATCCAACAACGCATCAAAGTTTTCGACGATTTGGTCGGTGCTGAAGCTGACTTTGCCAATTCCAACGTGGAGGTTGGCGGTTTTGTCAAGGCGGAATTCGACGCGCCCTTTGCGGGTTTCGTCAATTACGCGCTTCAGGTCAGCACCGGGAACCACCGTTCCCGCTTTGGGGCTGGGCATTAAGCCGCGCGGACCCAGCACTTTCCCCAACCGACCCACCACGCCCATCATCGGCGGGGTAGCGATGGCGACATCAAAATCCATCCAGCCATCCTGGATTTGTTTCGCCAAATCCTGTGAGCCGACAAAATCAGCCCCGGCTTCTTGCGCGGCGCGGGCATCGTCCCCTTCGGCAAAAACCAGAATGCGAACTTGTTTACCCGTTCCGTTCGGCAATAAGACCGTTCCACGCAATTGTTGATCGGCTTTACGGGGGTCTAAGTTGGTGCGAATATGCACTTCCACCGTTTCGTCGAATTTGGCGAAGGAAACGTCTTTTAACAGTTGTGCGGCACTGTTCTTGTCGTATACCTTCGACCGCTCCACTTTGGTGGAGGCAGTTTGATAATTCTTGCCTACATGTGCCATGAAAATACTCCTTGTGGTTGAACGGGTTATCGTGAACCCTCCCACGATGGATTGCATCGTGCGTATTGAATATTACATAAAGACAACGGTATTAACCCTTTGTCGTTTATGCAACATGCACTATACAATGTGCAATTTAATCTTAGAGTCTATCCGTAAATTAAAAACGGGTTTTCAAGTAACTCCTGCAAAGATTCTGTAAGGAGGACTTGAAATATCCATATCACGGTCATTCTTGCTATAGTCGCAAGTATAATTCGTTCTTGCGCGACTTATGTATGTCACGCTTTCGACCGATTTTGACCGTAAAATCAATTTACGGATAGGTTCTTAGTCTACAACTTCAAGTCCCATGCTCCGTGCCGTGCCTTCGACCATCGCCATTGCTGATTCGATGGTATAGGCATTCAAGTCGGGGAGCTTGGTTTGAGCGATTTCACGAACCTGGTCACGGCTGATTTTTCCAACTTTCTTTTTGTTGGGTTCGCCGGAGCCGGATTGGACCTTTGCCGCCTTTTTCAACATATCCGCCACGGGCGGGGTTTTGGTGATAAAGGTGAAAGAACCATCCTGGAAGACGGTAATTTCAACGGGAATCACTTGACCGGCTTTGTCGGCGGTGCGGGCATTGTATTCTTTCACAAAGCCCATGATGTTGACCCCGTGTTGACCGAGTGCCGGACCCACGGGCGGGGCGGGGGTTGCTTTACCGGCATTCAATGCCAGCTTTACAATCGCTTTGACCTTTTTTGCCATGCGGTTTCGTCTCCTTGTGGTTGTGCGGGTACGGTGTACCCTCCCACCTTTGTGTGTGTATTCTTTTTATAAACGGCGTAAGCCGTTTATAAAAAGAATCAAAAAAGCTTATGCTCTTTCGACTTGCAAAAAGTCGAGTTCAATCGGGGTTTCCCGTCCAAAGAAACTGACGAGAACCCGTACTTTGCCTTTGTCACGGTCAATCGCATCCACGGTGCCATGGAAGGTGGCAAAGGGTCCTTCGGTAATCATTACCTTGTCCCCTTCACGGAAGTTCACCTTGATAATCGGTGCTTCCGCTTCCATACGGCTTAGAATACGATCTACTTCTTTGGGGCTGAGGGCGGTTGGTTTATTCCCCATTCCCACGAATCCCGTCACGCCGGGCGTGTTACGGACGACGTACCACGAGTCATCATCAAGAATCATCTCGACCAGGATGTAGCCCGGAAAAATCCGTTTTTCGGTGGTACGCCGTTGTCCGCTTTTTAATTCCACCTGCTCTTCCGTAGGAACGACCACCGCAAAAATACGGTCATCCATTCCCATGGTCGTAATCCGGCTTTCAAGGTTCTTTTTGACCTTGTTTTCGTAACCGGAATAGCTGTGGACCACATACCATTGTCGGTCGCGGTGGGATTCATCTAGCGGCGGGAGCGAATCATCTTGCTTAGCCACATCAAATCCTTTCTGACTCGTTACGACCTCCTCATCTAAGCCGTTCTTGATTAGAAGGCGTTGATGAGGAGTTGAATAAGCCCGCTAAAAATTGCATCCACACCGCCCAGGAACAAACTCATCACCACCATCACCACCAACACGACGAGGGTGAGGTTAATGGCTTGTTCGCGGGTGGGCCAAATCACCTTGCTCAATTCCGAGCGCACTTCTTTGAAGTAGCGGCTGACGGCGTTGGCGCGGGGTGCCTGAGCAGGAGCAGATTTTTGCGGCTGTTGTTGTTCTTTAGGGTTGGCCATAGCCACGGATCACCTCGGTTGGGTGGAATGTGCGCGTCACCACGCAAAATCCGGGTTACTTCGTTTCGCGGTGCGGTCGGTGACAGCGACAGCGCGAGCAGAACTTGTTCAGTTCAAGCCGTTGTTGGTCATTCCGGCGGTTTTTTTGGGAGGTGTAATTGCGCTCTTTACATTCCGTACACGCCAGCGTAATCACGTCCCGAATTTTTTTCTTTGCCATGATACTAACCTTACTCTTTCCCCCTTACCGGCTTTGAAAAGCAGGAATAAGAGGAAGGGACACTTGGTAAAAAAGAGGGTGTCACACCTTCCGGCATGACTCCCCTCTTCTAAAGGAGCAATGTTGTGGTCGAAGATTACTTAAGAATCTTGGTGACAACACCGGCACCGACGGTGCGACCGCCTTCGCGGATGGCGAAGCGGCTACCGTCTTCGAGGGCGACGG
>CBKYSX010000052.1:0-11765 GCA_966690745.1 uncultured Ardenticatenales bacterium | reverse complement strand
TCTGCACTTCCCCCACCACAATATATTCATCCAGCAAATCACTGTAATACCACGAATGGTTGTCCAAGATTTCGACGATTCCTGTCGGGGTATTGGTAGGGGCAACCGTTGGTGTGGGGGTGGCATTCCCCGACGATGCTGACAATACTGAAGAGAGATAAACATCATTCGCTCCGGCAGGGTCAGCATGAAGCGGTTGGGGGGCAGGAAACGGGAACAGCGCAAGCAGTAAAAAGAGGAGGGCTATCAGCCCACAAGCAAGACGTACCATTGAATCTCCCACAGCCCTTTACCCTATCTCGGTCAGCGAAACATTTCCAACACCGGATGAGCATCACCATACCGATGGGTAGAGGACTACGACGTATAAGGTTGCATAAAGTGGGGGGATATGAAACGTCCGGGTAGCGAGGATTATAACGGCAACCAACATTCCGTGCGAACGTTGGTTGCCATTCAACAAGTCAATGTGTTAGCGGAACATACCACGTAAGACAAACCAGGCATTGGCGGGACGCTCCGCCAACCGCCGCATAAAATAGGGATACCAATGGGTGCCATACGGCACATAGACGCGGAACTTGTACCCTTCCCCGGCGAGTTGATGGTGCATCGTGGTGGCAATTCCATACAACATTTGGAATTCAAACTGGTCACGGGGAATATTGTGTTCGGCGGCGAACTGTTTGGTGGCTTCAATCATGGCGGGGTCATGGGTAGCCAGAGCGGTATAAACTCCTTTTGCCCGTGCCTCCGCACTCAACAGCAATTTCATCAGATGAATGAAATTTTTATCCACATCTGCCTTATCAGGGAAGGCAAGATGGGCGGGTTCGTCATATGCCCCTTTCACCAAACGTACCCGCGCCCCCATCTCAATCAAATGTAGAATATCTTTTTCGCTTCGATAGAGATAGGTCTGAATCACCACGCCAACATTATCAAAACCCTCGGCACGCATCCGCTCGTAAATCAGCAAGGTGCGGTCAATATACTCACTGGATTCCATATCAATCCGCACGAAACTGTTAGCGTAGCGATTAGCACGTTCCAGCACACGCCGCAAATTGCGTGTGGCAAGGTCATCCGAAATATCCAACCCCATCGCGGTGAGTTTGAGCGACACATTGGGTTCCAGCCCTGCCGTTGCTACGCCGTCCAACGCCCGCATTTGTTCTTCCGTGTAAAAATTGGCTTCGCTCTCGCTGTTCGTGTTCTCGCCCAGATAATCCAATGTGGCAAGCAGGTTCTCCTTTTTCAAAGATTGCAGGGTGGCAACGGCTTCGCGCAATTGTTCTCCGGCAACAAAACGGCGTGAAATCTTACGCGCAGGCGCGAAATTGATGGCAAACTTCCGTAGACGATCACTATGGGATAGGGTTAAAAAGGTATTTCTCAGCATAAAGACTCTCCTTCGAGTCAGGATTCACTTTGCGCCATTGTATACCCAAACAGGTGCGGAGAGAAGAGGTGAGCGGATAACGGTGTCCACAAATACTCCCGGTGTAGTATGCAAACCCATTGCCTCTGCCTTATACTTCTCACAGTTACACAGTTAGCAGATGTGTTGGGCTGGTATTGTTTAACAGAAACAGATATATCCCCATTCAGGGGTAAGGATCGTGCATGAATCGTAGGGAAAGACATACCATCCGACAATGGACAGGCACGGAGATGGATAGTCATTGGCGTACAGACATGGCTATTGCCTTCATTGTCGCTACGATAGGGATCGTTGGCACATATATTGGTGGACAGAACCAACCTGACCGTCGGGAAGTTGATGCAATCGCTGTGATATTGCTTGCCACAGGCTCGGCGGCACTCCTATTCCGTCATCAGTATCCGGGCGTAGTCCTTATCTTCATTAAGGCACTCACCCTGCTGTATCTGATCTTTGACTACCCCAAGGGACCGAATTTTCTGCCTATCATCATTGCTTTCTTTACAGCCGTGATGTATGGGCGCAGGCTTATCGCATGGACAGTTCTTGCCGGGGAATTTATATTATTCCCCTGGTTACCATACTTTGTTGGAAACACCCCTGCGCCGACCTTCCTTGAGATTTTTGGGATTGCAGGCTGGTTGCTCGTGCTGGCAACGGTTGCCGAAATAGCCCACATCCGCCGGCAACGAATCCTGCGGAGCCGTGAAGAAGAGGCACACCGCCGTGCAAGTGAGGAACGGTTACGGATAGCGCGGGAGTTGCATGATGTGCTGGGACACCATATTTCCCTGATTAGCGTTCAGGCGGGCGTTTCACTGCACCTTATGGATAAGCAACCGGAACAAGCACGGATTGCGCTTACGGTAATTAAAGATGCAAGTAAGGAAGCCTTGCGGGAGTTACGTTCGGTATTGGATGTACTTCGCTACGACAACGAAGCCGCCCCCCGTGCGCCCTCTCCAACTCTTACCAATCTAAGCGATCTGGTCACACGCGCTAGGGAAGCGGGTTTACAGGTACATACCGAGGTGTCGGGTGATCTGAGAGGGTTGCCTGTTAGCGTTGATTTGGCAGGATTCCGAATTGTCCAAGAAGCCCTAACCAATGTTTTACGCCATTCGCGGCAGGGTACTTCAAGCGTCTATATAACCCGTAATGAGCATGAAATCACCTTACAGATTGACAACAAGAGCGGCGGTGAAGTATTCCGCGTTGGACCTACGTCCGGGCAGGGAATCCTTGGCATGAAGGAGCGGGCAGGCGCATTGGGGGGAGTGGTTGAAGCCGGTTCCTCCTCTGACGGTGGGTTTCGAGTATTCGCACGGTTGCCATTAGATGGCAATGCGTTGAGTAAAACAGGGGCTGGAACATGATCCGAATCCTGCTTGCTGATGATCAAGCCCTTGTGCGTGCCGGTTTCCGGGCATTGCTTGATGCCGAGGACGACATGAAGGTGATCGGCGAAGCCGCCGATGGGGATGAGGCAATAAAACTTGTCACATCTCTGGTCCCCGACATTGTGCTGATGGACATCCGAATGCCCCGTTGTGATGGTCTAAACGCCACAGCAAAAATTGTTTCAGATAAACGGCTGGTTCAGGTAAAGATTATTATCCTCACGACCTTTGATTTGAACGAGTACATTTTTGAAGCGATTCGGGCAGGTGCAAGTGGCTTTCTGGTTAAGGATATGGAGCCGATTGACCTTATCAGGGGGATTCAAGCAGTGGCACGGGGCGACGCGCTCCTCTCTCCCAGCGTTACCCGGCGACTGATTTCTGAGTTCGCAACCTTGACTAACAAAACGAAGTCTGTGCCCGGTCTGGAGGTACTGACCGAGCGAGAGCGTGAAGTGTTGGTGCTGGTGGCGGGTGGACTATCCAACGATGAAATCGCGCACCAGCTCATCATCAGCCCTGCAACCGCTAAGACGCATGTCAGCCGTGCGATGGGGAAACTGGGTGCCCGTGACCGCGCCCAGCTCGTGGTATTCGCCTACGAATCCGGTCTTGTCCGACCCGGCTAACACCCCGCCCTACTCCGTAGAGCGTAGTTCATCCCCCACACATACGCCTCTGGGTGTACACCGAAAGCCATCTCCGGGGCGACGACATCTCTGTGACGATCTGTTACCATGTATTCTGAGGTTGAATTTCAGTAGAGGGCAAAAAATACTATGCCCATGCCAGTAATGAAACCAATGAAAGGAACAACGTCCATGAAACGTATTTTGGCTCTTAGTCTCGCCGCCCTGTCTATCCTTGCGCTGTTCGGAGGGTTTGTGTATGTGGTGTTGGTAGCCGCACAAGCGTCCGAACCGGCGACCACTACCGTTTATGGTCCCACCGTTCGAAGGGCATGGGCTACGACCGCCGCAGTGATAGGGTTGGTCGGAGTGATCGGCGGTGGGTTGGCTTTATTCCGTCCTACCAGTCGTTTCGGTGTCCTCTCCGGACAACCCGGAGTTATCGTCGCTCTGCTGGCAGGTACAATCTCCCTGGTTACGGGTGCAGTGAATTTGGCCGGTGCCACCGGAGGTCCCGGTACGGGCAACGGCGTTGTGGGTGGTGCCGCGGCAGTGGTCTTGGGATTGATGGCTGTAGCTGTCGGGGGATTATCTCTGGCGCGATCCCGCCGTACTGTTTAACATAAGGGCTACTACTAAAAATTTTCCAATCCTTCTTTGCAACCCTTGGGCGGAGGTACGGTGCTGGAAATAGAAAAGAGGAAAACAGGTCCTCGTATCACCCCTCACTGTTATTATCTAAAAGTAAAAAATCCTATGAAAGCGTAGCAAAACGGGAAGTATCATCAAAGGTGTTTTGTTTACGCCGCAATACGCGCACTACTTCCCCATTTGCCATTTGCACAATCCGATCCGCTTGCATGGCAAGTTGGGCATCGTGCGTCACCATTAGCACACTGGTTCCTTGAGCGGGCAATCCCCGTAAAATCGCCATAATATCGCGCCCGGTACGCTCGTCTAAATTGCCTGTAGGTTCGTCGGCAATCAGGAGCGGCGGGTTATTGGCAAGCGCACGCGCAATCGCCACCCGTTGTTGTTCCCCGCCGGAAAGCATAGTGGGAAGATGTCCGGAGCGGGGGGCAAGCCCGACTTGTTGAAGCAACATTTTCGCCCGCGCCTCGTCCATCGTTCCCGCCAGACTCATCGGGAGCAAAATATTTTCAAGCGCAGTCAGGGTGGGCAATAATTGGAAAAATTGGAAAACAATACCAAGGGTACGCCGTCGCCATTTGGCAAGGGTATCTTCATTCCACCGGTCAATGCGTTCTTCCGCCACCCACACCTCGCCCGTTGAAGGGCGGTCAATTCCACTGACCAAATTCAAGAGCGTAGATTTCCCGCTTCCGCTTGCTCCTACTACCGCAATAAATTCGCCCTGTGGCAAGCCAAGCGTCACATTCCGCAGGGCATTTATCACTCCCTCACCCGAATTATAAGTGCGCGATACCCCTTTAAGTGCAATCAACATACCTGAACTCCCGAAATCATTTGCCGAATACTCTTAACATGGCTAACTTTTATACCAAGGTGTAACTCCGTCACGACTCATTTGTCAGATGGCTGACAAATTTGTTACACCTGTAAAAAGCAATCTACCGTTTACCTCAGAAGCACCATAAAATGATACAACACATTCAGCGAATCCTGTTTATCTCTACGCTCATGCTGGCAACGGCATGTGCGGATCCGACAAGCGAAAATACAGCAACACCCGAACCAATAACTGCACAATCTACCTCTATCCCTGTAGCAACGGAGCCAATCATAGAGGAGACAAGCCCTGTTACTACTGAAGACCCCGCACCGATAGAAACACCCACATTGGTGGCGACGAATACGCCGGAACCAACAGCCGCCTCAGGGGAAGAAGCAACAGCGACTCCCCCTACCGAAGCACCGGTAGCAACGGAGGAAGCACCATCCACCGAGGTCGTAGAACAACCTGTCGGCGGTGATCCTTCACAAGTAACCCTTACGCTACGCCCCTGGCTTTCCGGCTTTACATTGCCTTTGGGAATTGTCCATGCCGGGGATGGAAGCGGCAGATTGTTTGTGGTTGAAAAAACCGGAGCGATTCGAGTGGTCCAAGACGGGCAAATTCTGCCCGAACCGTTATTAAATCTGGCAGGGCAGGTATCCAACGGAAGCGAACAAGGATTGTTGGGGATGGCCTTTGAGCCGGGTCGCCCGGATCGTTTCTATGTCAATTACACCAATCTTAACGGAGACACCGAGATTGTCCGCTATAGCACAGTTGCCGATAACCCGAATGTGGGCGACCCGGCCAGTGCGGAATTGTTGTTAGAAATTCAACAGCCCGCAGGCAATCACAATGGTGGCAATCTGGTGTTCGGTCCTGATGGCTATTTGTGGATAGGTACCGGCGATGGCGGCGCAGCTGATGACCGTTTCGGCAACGGGCAAAACTATAGCGCGTTGCTGGGCAGTATGTTGAGGTTGGATGTCAGTGCTGAGACGGGTTATACCGTTCCTGCCGATAATCCTTTTGTTGGCGGCGATGATGGCTCCCCCGCGATTTGGGCGAAGGGATTACGAAACCCTTGGCGCTATTCCTTTGACCGTTTAACCGGCGATTTATGGGTGGCTGATGTGGGGCAGAACCAATATGAAGAGGTGAACCGTGTGCCAAGTACCGCACCCGGTCTCAATTATGGCTGGCCCCTGATGGAATCCACCCATTGTTACCTCGCCAATGATTGTAGCGGGCTTGAAGTGGTGATGCCCGTAACGGAATACGACCATAACTTTGGCTGTTCCATTACCGGGGGGCACGTCTATCGCGGGCAACAATATCCTGCCTTGCAGGGGATATACTTCTTCGGGGATTATTGCAGTGGGATTTATTGGGGCATATCCGCCGATGTCGAAGGGTACACCGACCCCACTGAACTTCTGCAAAGCCAGGCACGTCCATTGGCAATCGGGGAGGATGAAGCGGGGGAACTCTATGTCGGCGGGGTGGATGGAGTGTTGTATCAAGTTGTAGCGGAATAAAAATCTGCTACAGTAGCAAGCCGTACGATTACCGCTAAGCACGGATTTTAAGCGTAGGAATGACAAAGGTGAGGTTAAACATCGTTGCTTGCTTGCAATGATGTTTAACCTCCTTTCTCGCTTGAAGTGCGTACCTTTAAATATATTTTGTGAAGGAGTATTCGCATGGCAGACCCCCGCGTTGCCAATCTTGCCCATCTGTTGGTGAACTATTGCGTTGAAGTCAAGCCCGGACAACGGGTGGTTATTCAGGGCAACCATATTGCGCTTCCGCTTATCCGTGAAACCTATCGTGCCGTGTTGCGGGCGGGGGGTCATCCTTTGAACTGGCTTTTGGATGAAGATGCGGGCGAAATTATGTTAAAAGAAGGCAGTGAAGAACAACTCGCTTTCCTTCCCGAACCGACCAAATTGGTGGCGGAGCAATATGATGCTCGTATTGGCATTTCTGCCCCGGTGAATACCCGCTATCTTTCGGGAGCCGACCCCAAACGGCAGGCGATTCAACGGCGTGCCAGCCAACCGATTCTGGAAACCTTTATGCGCCGTACCGCCGAAGGGACATTCCGGTGGGTTGCCACCCAATTTCCGACCATCAGCAGTGCCCAGGATGCCGAAATGTCCTTGAGCGATTACGAAGAATTTGTTTACGGGGCAATGAAGGTGGATATGCCGGACCCGGTAGCGGAATGGCAAAAGATGGCGGCGCGACAACAACGAATTGCGAATTGGCTGAACAAGAAAAAGAAGGTGGTGGCGAAGGGGGCGAACATTGATTTGACCTTGAGCATTCAAGGACGCACTTTCATTAACGATGATGGCAAATTCAATATGCCGGGGGGCGAAATTTTTACGGGTCCCGTAGAAGATAGCGTCAACGGTTGGGTGCGCTTCAGCTATCCTGCGATTTTCGGGGGGCGCGAGGTGGATGGAGTTGAATTGTTCTTCGAAAAGGGCAAAATCGTTAAAGCCACTGCCAAAAAAGGGCAGGATTATTTAGAATCGGTTCTGAATACCGACAAAGGCGCACGGTATCTGGGGGAATGGGCAATTGGTACGAACGACGGAATTCAGCAGTTCAGCCGCAACATCCTGTTTGACGAAAAAATCGGTGGGACGCTCCACATGGCGGTCGGGATGAGCTATCCTGAAACAGGGGGCAAAAACGAATCCGCCGTTCACTGGGATATGATTTGCGATATGCGTGATGGTGGGGAAATTTTCGCCGACGGGGAATTGTTCTATCGCGGCGGCAAATTTTTGATTGAATAATCCCGGTTTTGTTGTACGCCCACTCCCGCCCCGCGCTAAAGCGACGGGGCTAGCTACATGTGCTTGCCTATTCTCTTCCTTTCGGGAAGAGAATAGGTTTTATTTAAAGGGTATGCCTTCCCGTTTGGAAAGCACATGTAGCCAGCATGGTGGTTTCAACCCCGTTTCACCGTATCACATCAATTCATTTCCGTTGGTTGCCCCATTCCATTCGTTCCATCTCATATAAAACCAATTCGGCATCGTGATAGAGGGATGTCAAGCCTTTATAAGCCATCCCTATTTTTTGCATTACCCGTTGGGATGGCACATTGGCAGGAAACGCCACTGCAATAATTTTTTCCAACTCTATCTCCTCAAAACCGAACTTTAGACTGGCTTCTGCGACTTCAGTGGCATATCCCCTACCCCAATAGGCTTTGCCGAAAGCATAGGCAATTTCCACATCGGTGGCTTTGCCCTCATCGGAGCGGGGTGCGTAAATTAAGCCGCCATGCCCGACGAGGGTATTGCTTTCCTTTTCTAACACAGCCCAAATACTAAAGCCGTACCGTTCATGGTGCGCCTGAAAGTATTCCATCGTTTCTTCGACAATTTCTATCGGGCGTGGTACCCCACCCGGTAAATAGATCATCACCTCGGCATCCCCGTAGACGGTGGCATGATAGGCTTCTAAATCCTCCGACTTAAAATTGCGGAGTCGAAGTCGTTCCGTTTCAATCTGAAACATCGAAAATCCTTTAGCGGGTTACGCGATAGACCATGTTGCGAGTATCCAAACCCGATGGGTCAAGGGTGTAGGTTTCAAGGTCAATATTGTAGAAATTACGATGATTGCCGTGGTAAGTCATGCCCATCTTTTCCATCACCCGGATTGAAGCGATATTGGCGGGAAAGGCAAGTGCGTAGATGGATGGTAATCTACCTTCTTCAAAGCCATAACGGAATACCGCCCGTGCGACTTCAGAGGCATACCCCTTACCCCAATACGCGTTACCAAAGCCATAATCAATTTCAACATCCCTCCCTGTGGGTAAGGTCATCAGCCCACCATGTCCTATCAGAGCATTTGTCACCTTGTCCGTCACTGCCCACACCGTATATCCATATTGGTCAAAATGCTGTTGATACCGTTCAATCGTCCGTTGGGTTGCTTCTATAGGGAGCGTCTTACCCGTAATATAACGCATTACCTCTATATCATTATGAATCAGGGTAAAATAGTCATCAACATCTCCGGGTTGGAACAATCGCATTCGTAAACGTTCCGTTTCGATGGTAAACATAGAGGCTTTCTTTCGCGGATGGTATGCCAGATAGGAGCCACTCTATCACATCTCCTCTTAAAAGTTGATCCCAAATGTTGACAGGTCTTGCGTCAATCTTGAAACAAACGCTCCTTTCTTCTATAATAAACACGGTTCGCGTCGCGCCATTCAACGGGGCGACGCACTTTTTTAGAGTAAATTCAAGGTCTTGTACTCTTGAATACATGAGCGATAGACGGATTCGAGGAAGCACTATGTCGGACAAAACGTATCACATTTGGTCAATCGGCTGTCAGATGAATCTGGCAGATTCCCAACGCCTTGCCTCTGAATTGGAGAAACGGGGCTACTCCTATATCGAAGATGACCACCAGGCGGATATTATCGTACTAAATACCTGTGTGGTACGGCAACAGGCGGAAGATCGCGCCTACGGCAAGCTGACCTCTTTGAAACCATTAAAAAACCGTCCCGGCGGGGGTCCCGTTATCGGTTTGATGGGCTGTATGGTGGGAGTGCGTAATCCCAAACCCCTTCGGGATAGAATGCCCTGGGTAGATGTTTTCCTGCCCCCCAGCGAACCGGGACCCCTTCTGGCATATCTGGATGGTACACCCTGGGATTCGGATGCTTATTTCCAAGAAGTCAAAACCCGTAAGATGCTGAACACGTTGGTAGATAATGCTACCACTGATGGTGTGGTATTACCCACCCATGAACGGGGACAGGTGATTACTGCCCATGTTCCCATCATATACGGCTGTGACCATGTGTGTAGCTTCTGCATTATTCCCCAACGGCGCGGCGTAGAACGGTCCCGCATGGTAGGGGATATTGCCGCCGAAGTGCGCTCTCTGACACAACAAGGGGTTAAAGAAATCATGTTGTTAGGGCAAATCGTAGACCGCTACGGCTATGATATTGTGGATGGTCCCCGGCTGGAAAATCTACTGTATGCCCTGCAGGAGATTGAAGGGTTGGAACGAATACGTTTCCTGACTTCGCATCCCAACTTTATGAGCGATAGAATTTTGGAAGCGGTTGCCACCCTGCCTAAAGTGATGGAGCAAATTGAAGTTCCGGTACAGGCAGGTAACAATCAGGTGCTGGAACGGATGCGGCGCGGCTACACGGCGGAACAATACCGCGATTTGGTCTACCATATTCGTGAAAAAGTACCCGGCGCGGCAATCCATACCGATATTATTGTCGGCTTCCCCGGCGAAACCGACGAACAATTTATGGATACGTACAACCTGCTGGCGGAACTAAAATTGGACAAGGTACACCTTGCCAAATACAGCCCTCGCCCCGGTACGGCTTCGGCACGATGGGAAGATGATGTGCCGCAGGAAGAAAAAGATCGTCGCCACAAGGCATTGGACGATTTACAATTCCATGTGTCCAGCGAGATTAACCAACGCTATTTAGACACCACCCAGCAGGTGCTGGTGGAAGAATTGCATAAGGGCAAATGGAAGGGACGTACCCGCACCAACAAATTGGTCTTCTTTGAAGACCCCCGCGACCGCAAAGGGGATTTGGTGGATGTACAAATCACCTATACCGGTCCGTGGTCGCTTTCCGGGGTTCCCACCGACCTACCGCCCCAACACCATCACGACGATGAACCCATTTTGATGGTTAATAGTTTGCCCATCGTTCCGTAATTTTTAACCACAAAGGACACACAGAACAGAGAGCCAGTAGATATTGCTTTGTTGTTCTCTGTGTCCTTTGTGTTCTCTGTGGTGAACATGTCGTTTACCGAACTTCTCCAACAACGCCGCCTGCTTGCCGATGGTGCCATGGGAACCGAACTGCAACAGCGCGGTTTGCCGCTTTATACCCCCGCTGACCAATGGTCGCTCTCCCACCCTGACATTGTTTTAGCCCTTCATCAAGCGTATGTCGCCGCCGGAAGCGAGATGGTGCTGACCAATAGCATGTCCGCCAACGGTAGCAATTATCCGTCTGAAACGGTGGTTGCGATCAATCGCGCCGCCGTCACCATCGCACGGCAAGGCGGGGCAAGGTGGGTGGCGGGGTCTATGGGTCCGGGGGCAGATGAGGTTCAGATAGGGGCATTAGCCGATGCAGGGGTAGACCTATTGTGGCTGGAAACCCAATTGAGCCTTGTGCAAGTGCTGAATTCAATTGCCGCCTGTCGCCGCACCGCGCCCAACCTCCCTCTGATTGTCACCTTCTCCTTTCATCACCCTACCCCGACGACGCATACAGGTGAAACCATCGCAGAGATAGCCAAAACTGTATCTGAATTTGAAATTTCTGCTATAGGGGCAAATTGCGGTAACGGATTAAAAAACTTAAGTACTATTATCGAACAATTTGTACAGCACACATCGCTTCCGTTGGTATTAAAACCTAATGCAGGTATCCCTGTTTTAGAAAACAATTACCCTATCTATCACCTTTCCCCGCAGGAGTGGTGTACACAACTGACCACGTTACTGACACCCCGGGTTTGTATTGTTGGCGGCTGTTGTGGCACAACCCCCAAACATCTGCGTCTTCTTCATAAAAATTTAATTTGATAGTGCTTTGAATCGTGAATAGATTGCGGAAAAAATCGGTTTTTTCTGCAATGTTTCCCACATCCGTAACGAGGCAACTTTCATTTGTGAAACCTTTCCGTAAAAATATATAGTAGGCAATATGTAACTTGCAAGGTTCTGCTAAAATCAAAATTGACATCAATTCTGAAAAGAATACAATC
>CBKYSX010000051.1:0-11792 GCA_966690745.1 uncultured Ardenticatenales bacterium | reverse complement strand
CCCGCTACGCTCGCCCCCCATGCTATGGTGCTTTCTATAATAGAAGGCTGTACCCCTAATGCCTCGCATAACAGCGACGAAGTGCAAGTTCGTGCCCTTGCCCCTTATATTGTCGAATTTAAGTTAGACCATCCCGCCGCTTACTTCCCTTTATTGATGAGCCTGCCGGTTGCCCGCCCGCTTCCGGCGGAAAGCGTGTCGGTGTCGGCATTATTCTTTGATGATACCGATGAACTTCTTACGAATGGAACCTATTTAATCGAAACATGGGAACGGGGAAGCAACTTAACCCTGATACCGAACCCGCGTCACTATAATGGAAGCACCTTACCTTTCAATACTATACATATTATGGTGGCAGATGCCGCTACTGCTCATGATGCCTATCAATCAGGGCAATTAGATACCACATTTCTGGCAAACAGTGCAGATACGGATACCCCGGCGGAACTCCATGCTGAAATCGAAGCCTGTACCTATGGGTTAGGCTTTACCCTGGTCAAACCGCCGTTGGATACCTATCGGGTGCGGTTGGCATTGTCATTAGCGATTGACCGGGAACGTTTAATACAGGATGTCGTCGGCGATATGGCGATTCCGGCGCAAACCTTTACCCCGCCCGGCGTGGTTGCCGGACCCAGCGGCGCAACCGAAGGGGTCAGTTTTCAGCCAGAACGGGCACGCGACACCTTATCCCAGGCAGGGTATACCAACGGGGGCGGCTTTCCGGGAATTACACTGATGGTACCGGATGAGCATCGCGAAATCGGGGAACAAATTGCAACCATGTGGCGCGACACCTTAAACATCGCCGTTACCGTCGAAAGCCAACCGCTTGCCCAATACCTCACCACAATTGACACCCATACCCCGTTAGAAGAAATGCCTCATGCGTGGGCGTTGGGGTGGTGCGCCGAATTTCCGGATGCCTATGCCTGGAGCCACGCCGCTTTTGACGTTCGCAATCCGCCTACCGCCCTGAGTCCCGATATTGACCCGGAATTGGCAGGACGTGTTACCCTACGCCCCGGCACGAATGCCGCCCGCCGGGTTCCCAATCGTTTTGATGAGCTCACCGAACAAGCTATTGGTGAAAGGGACCCCGAAGCGCGACGGGCGTTGTATACCGAAGCGGAAGAAATATTATTAACACAGGAAGTCGTTGTTGCACCCATCTATCATTATACCCGCCCGGTACTGACCAAACCCTGGTTGGAGCGCACTTATTATGCCTATGGTGAACAACCTCTGTTTTTATGGAGCATTAACGTGCGGGAACGTGATCTGCAATTGACTCCCGAAAGCAATCCTTAATCCAATAGGGGTACAAATAAGTTCTATTATTCTCCGGTAGTGAGGAATAACGTTGAAAATTAGCGCAAGATGGATTATATTTCCTTATTGTTCCCTCAGAGATTAAATAGAAAAGTACGCTTTTGCGTAGGGTTTAAAAAGTACTATTTATCTCTGTATTACTTATCCATTCACCCGAACTGATAGCCATAATGTCAACCATCCCTCACCCCACTTTCCTCGGCGGCGGCGAAACCGGCGCACTCATGCGTACTTTTGATTGGTCTGCCACGCCGCTTGGCTCGCCACAGAAGTGGCCCCAAACCCTCAAAATCGGGGTGAGAATGATATTGGGCAGTCGTTACCCCATGTTTATCTGGTGGGGTCCCCAACTCATTAAGCTCTATAACGATGCTTATGCCCACATGACCCTGGGCGCGAAACACCCCTGGGCGTTAGGACGCTCGGCACCGGATATTTTTGCGGAGATTTGGGATGACATTGTTCCCAGAGTTGAATATGTTTTTAAGACGGGTGAAGCCACATGGGATGAAGAGCTTCTGCTGATTTTGGAACGGAACGGCTTTCCCGAAGAAAGTTACCACACTTTTTCATACAGCCCCATGCCCGATGACCATGGCAATATCGGCGGGATTCTGTGTGCTGTACGGGAAGATACGCAACGGGTGCTGAGCCAGCGTCGTTTGAAAACGATGCGCGAATTAGCACTCCGTACCACCCATGAAGCACGGGATGTGATGAGTGCCTGCAACACCGCGATTAAGGTGCTTGCCGCAAATCCTCATGACCTTCCTTTTGCCCTGATTTATCTGCTTGATTCGGCGCAACAACGCGCCTATCTCGCGGGGTCAATGGGTCTTCCCGAAGACCACCCCGCCCGAACAGAATCTATAGACCTTACCGTAGCCAATGAGGATGGGTGGAGTTTCGAGCGTGTTTTATACGACCCCCGCCTGACCTTTATATCGAACCTGAATCATCGGTTCGGGCCCCTTCCAAAGGGGTTATGGGGGGTTCCTGCCGATACTGCCCTTGTCCTTCCTATTGCTAAGTCCGGGTCGGAAGAGATTGCCGGGTTCATGGTTGCCGGACTCAGCCCCCGTTTGGCATTTGATGATGAATATCGCGGCTTTTTAGAACTGACGGCGGGGCATATTGCCACATCCATCGCCAATGCGGAGGCATACGAGGCAGAACGCCAACGCGCCGAAGCCCTTGCCGAATTGGATCGCGCCAAAACCGCCTTTTTCAGCAATGTCAGCCATGAATTTCGTACCCCTTTAACATTAATGCTGGGTCCGATTGAAGAAAGTCTGGCAGAAGCCCAAACCCCACACGAACAGGCACGGGTACAACTGCTCCATCGCAATGCCTTACGATTGCAAAAACTGGTGAATACCCTGCTGGATTTCTCCCGTATCGAATCGGGGCGAATGCGTGCTACCTATACGGCAACCGATCTCGCCACCTTTACCACCGACCTCGCCAGCGTGTTCCGCTCCGCCATGGAGAAAGCCGGATTACGTTTTCATGTTGAATGCGACCCCCTTTCCGCTCCGGTCTACGTAGATCGGGATATGTGGGAAAAAATCGTCCTTAACTTGCTTTCTAATGCTTTCAAATTCACCTTAGCGGGTGGAATTGAAGTGCGCCTGCGCGAACAAGCGCAAACCGTACAGCTATCGGTACGGGATACGGGAAGCGGCATTCCTACAGAACATCTACCCCGTCTATTTGAACGTTTCCATCGCATCGAAGGCACCCCTTCGCGGACTTTGGAAGGTACCGGAATCGGGTTGGCACTGGTGAAAGAGTTGGTAACGCTCCATCACGGTACGATTGAAGTGGAAAGTGTGTGGGGGCAAGGCACCACCTTTATCATT
The DNA here is from genome assembly GCA_966690745.1 of uncultured Ardenticatenales bacterium. Lineage (GTDB taxonomy): Bacteria > Chloroflexota > Anaerolineae > Ardenticatenales > Ardenticatenaceae > CBKYSX01. Next base: position 8,595 of record CBKYSX010000051.1, on the reverse strand, counting down.
ACCTTACCAAAAGGCAAAGCCCATTTGCCGCCGGAACGTGTGGACGAACCCCGTACCATGACAGATACGGGGTTAGGGGCAACCCATTACGTCGAAGAGGCTCTTCGCTGGCTTCCCGAAACAGAAGGAGTCTCCACATATGAAGACATCGTGTTAGAGGGTACCGACTCCTTGCAATATGGCGGCTACGGGGTTGCGGAGAGTTTGCGAAACAGTGATATCTTGTGGGCAGATGACAATGCCGATATGCGTGATTATGTTCGCCGTTTATTGCAGTTTTATGGAGCAACAGTTACCGCCGTATCGGATGGTCGCGCCGCATTAGAAGCACTCCGCACTCAACGCCCTGATCTGGTCTTAAGCGATGTGATGATGCCCCATCTGGATGGTTTCGGGTTGTTGGATGCCATTCGCGCCGATCCTGACCTTCAATCCTTACCGGTGATCTTGTTATCGGCACGCGCAGGCGAAGAAGCCAAAGTGGAAGGGTTAAATGCCGGAGCCGATGATTATTTGATTAAGCCCTTCAGTGCCCGCGAACTGATTGCGCGGGTCGGTGCCCATCTCAAATTGTCGCAAGAGCGAGCGCAGGCGATGCGCCAGGAACAAATGTTGCGACAGCAAGCCGAATCCATTCTGGAAAGTATTTCCGATGGCTTTATTGTTTATGACCTTGAACATCGTTTCCGCTATGTGAATGCCGCCGCCGAGCGTCAATTGGGAATGTCAAGGGAAGCCTTGTTGGGACATTCTGTTTACAAGCTCTTCCCTGAAACGCGGGGAACACCCCTGGAACATGGGTTGAACAAGGCAATGGAAACGGGACAAACCCTTGAATATGAAAAATTTCATGAACCTTCGGGGCGTTGGTATTACAACCGTATCTACCCCACACCGGACGGAGCCACGGTCTATGTTGAAGATAGAACCGAACGCAAACAAGCACTTGCTGATTTACGTGTTTCGGAAGAGCGTTATCGCAACCTCTTTGAAACAATGGATGAGGGTTTCTGTACGATTGAGGTAATTTTTGATGAGCAGGAAACACCCGTGGAGGTCCGCTATTTGGATACAAATCCTGCATTTGAACGACATTCCGGGGTAACAAATGCCATAGGCAAAACAACCAAAGAGCTCGGCTTTGCCTTAGAGCCGTACTGGCATGAAACATTCGGGTCAGTAGTACGCACCGGTACTCCTGCCCGTTTTGATAATTATGTCGCCGACCTGCAACGCTGGTTTGAAATCTATTCCTTCCGCGTTGGCAACGCGGGCAGTCATGTGGTCGGTGTTCTATTTAAGAATATTACCCACCGTGTTCTCACGGAACGGCAATTACGGGAATCGGAAGAACGGTTGCGGTTGGCAACCGAAGCCGCCAACATTTTTGCGTGGGAGGTAGATGTTGCCACAAATGTGGTCACCTATTCCCCGAATGTCAGTAAAGTCATTGGCTTTGATTTGCACAAACCCGCCAGCGACAACAGGGGCTATGTCCACCCCGATGACCGTGTTCGCATTTTGGAAGAATATCGGCGGGCAATATGGGGCGAAACCGACTATGCCACCGAGTATCGTTTTATCGTTCCCGATAGTGGCGAAGTGGTATGGGTGTACGCAACGGGGGTATTACTCCCGGGTCCGAATGGCTCAAGTCAACGCTTTGTTGGGATTACACAAAACATTACCGCCCGCAAAGCCATCGAACAAACGTTACAGGCAAACGAACGCCGTCAGGCGTTTTTAGTGAAACTCGGCGATAGTCTGCGCCTCTTAACGGACCCGGCGGCGATTCGAGCCGAAGCCACCCGTTTATTGGGCGAACATCTGGGGGCAAATCGCGTCACCTACGCCGATGTTTATCCTGATGGCACAGTCATTGTAGAAAGAGGCTACAACCGTGATGTCCCTGTCATTGCCGGGCGGCACCACCTAAATGATTACAGTCCCGCATTACTGGCGCAATATAGGGCAGGGGAAACCATTGTGGGGAGTAATCTTTTAGAGGACCCGACCCTGACCGCGCAACAACGCGCCGCCTATCAAGCCGTTCAAGTTCAGGCACATATTGCCGTTCCTGTGGTTAAAGAGGGCATGTTCGCCGCCGCTCTCGGTGTTCATCAAGCCATACCACGGGAATGGACTTCCGACGAAGTAGCATTGGTAGAGGAAGTGGCAGAAAGGACGTGGGCAACTCTGGCGCGCGCCCGGGTCGAAGAAGAGTTGCGGGAACTGAATAACACTCTGGAAAAACGGGTTGCGGAGCGCACCATTCAAGTAGAACAACTCGCCAGTGCCTTAACCCTTGCCGAACAGGAAGAACGACAACGGGTCGCCCAAATTTTGCACGACGACTTGCAACAACGACTCTATAGTCTGCTGGTGCGGCTTCAAATTGCGGGTATGGATATTAACGCTTTAGACCCCGAAGGCTTGGTTGCGGCTATTCAAGAAAGCATGACACAACTGACCAATGCCATCAAAGTTACCCGTTCGCTGGTGTCGGAGCTCAATCCCCCGGTTCTGGAACGGGAAGGGTTAGTTGCCGCTTTGCAATGGTTGGCAGACCATATGCAAGAAATGTATGCTTTGAATGTCCATGTCGTCGTTAAAGATGAATGTGAACCCCAGAGTACCGCCATGCGCTCGTTGCTGGTGCAAATGGTGCGGGAATTGTTGTTTAACGTGGTAAAACACGCCAGAACCGATGAAGCATGGCTTATTCTGGAAAAAGGGGACAACGGTTTATGCTTACATGTTGAAGACCATGGCACCGGGTTTAATATGCAACGGCTGGCAGACCGTAAAGTGACACGCGGAGGCTATGGACTTCATAGTATTATGGAACGGTTGAAGCTGGTCGGCGGTGTTGTAGACATTCAATCTACACCGGGAACCGGAAGTCGTGTCACTTTAGGCGTACCCAGCCAAACGATACCGAATGAGGATTATCCTACGGAACAGTCGAGGTCTTAGGTTATGTACCGGATTTTTATTGTGGAAGACCATGCTTCGATTCGTGAAGCCTTTCGAAGCCTGGTAAATCGGGAAGCGGATATGACGGTTTGTGGCGTTGCCGCCAACGGTACGGAAGCGTTACAGCAAATTCCTACCCTTGACCCTCATTTGGTTCTGGTGGATTTGTCGCTTCCCGATATGGATGGATTCGCCTTGATCGAAAAACTGCTTGCCGGAAACCCGAACCTGATAACACTGATGGTATCGGGACATCCCCCGCGCCAATACGAAGAGTTTGCCCAACGGGCAGGAGCGGTGGGTTATCTGGATAAGGTGGATTCCCATATGACCTTGATTCCAAAGATTCGCTCCATCCTTACCGGGGATTCAACCTCCTAAAAATCTACCAAAGAAAGTGATAGCATGACAACTATAACTGCAAACGATAGCGGTAAAATTACGATTGGCGGCGATATGACCGTGAATCGCCTCGGCTTCGGGGCGATGCGAATTACGGGTAAAGGTATCTGGGGTCAGCCGGAAGATCGGGATGAAGCCTTGCGCGTCCTGCGGCGGTTGCCGGAATTGGACATTGATTTTATTGATACTGCCGAAGCCTACGGTCCTTACATCAGCGAAGAATTGATTCGGGAAGCCCTTCATCCCTATAACAATATCATCGTTGCCACCAAAGGGGGGCATACCCGTCAGGGTCCGAATCAATGGACACCGGTGGGTCGCCCTGAATTTCTGCGTCAAGGAGTCTTAACCGGTTTGATGCGCCTTGGTGTAGAGCGGATTGACCTCTGGCAACTCCACCGCATTGACCCCAAAGTGAATCGGGATGAACAATTCGCCGCGATTGCCGACTTCCAAAAAGAAGGATTGGTGCGCCATGTGGGGCTAAGTGAAGTTACGGTGGAGGAAATCCAAGCCGCCCAACAATATTTTCCCGTGGCGAGTGTGCAAAACCTCTATAATCTGGTGAACCGCCAGAGCGAAGCGGTGCTGGATTACTGCGAAGCTCAGGGAATTGCCTTCATTCCGTGGTTCCCGTTGGCGGCGGGCAAACTGGCACAACCGGGAAGCGTTATGGATGAAATTGCTACCCGTCTGGGCTACAGTCCCGCGCAGGTGGCATTGGCGTGGGTGTTAAAACGCAGTCCTGTAATGCTCCCCATTCCCGGCACCGGCAAAGTGCGCCATCTGGAAGAAAACACTGCCGCCGCTTCCATTCAGTTGAGCGACGAGGATTTCCGCACCCTTGATGAAGTCGGGCGGCAGGAATGGGAAAACGGCAATTAAGGCAGGGCTGTAGGGGCGAAGCATCCGCACGACCCTGTTGCGCGATAGGTTTGTGGCATGGGAACGATTTTATAAACCAATGAGCGTGACAGAGTACGGATGCTTCGCCCTGTCGTAACACGGTATTGCTCCGTGCAAATCGTATGAACCCCGTTCATCACGGCGGGGAAAGCATTCCAACAATGATATCTCCGCCCGTTCATAGATGCGGCTCCATTCCACCACGGATTCATGTAACAATTGCGTTGGAATGCTTCCCCCCTACACCTTCTATCTTTTTTTCCCCTGTGTCCCCCATCATTTCCCCTTTTCTCTTTTTGGTGTTAAACCAAAGCAATCCCGACGACAGCAACCATTCCTAAATACCCCTTGCGCGTTTATTTAGAATTCTCCGAATTCTCTCATAAGATTGTGACAAATGTCACAATAGCCAAAGGGGAGGAAATTTGTTACTATGACGGTAGTTCTCATTCTCATTGTTATCGCCCTCATTGGCATTTCCGTCTTGCTGACCAGTGAAGTCAACGATGAGACTTATCGTAAGAGGTAGAGGTTAGAGGTAGGGGGAGAGGGAACGGCAAGTATGCTATTCTCGCCTATCTCCGCTCTCAGAAACAATTGCCCGCAATAGGTGGCTGTGTTATACTCCCGCCCGTTGTCGAAACGCCGTACCACTTCGAATACTTATGGGATGGGATGGGGGTGAACAGGGCAAAGGCTCTCTTCACCTCTTTTACCGCCAATTGGTATTACCACGATTTACCACAAAACCTTTTCCGGCTTTTTTTATTGTTCGGACACCATTCTCGCTCCACCCGGATTCAAAGGACGGTTTCGTTCCCGGATACCCGGAGAATGCAAACCCCTTCAAACATTTTCACCGAGGATGGGTCGCGTAAGGAGGACTGCTTACCGTGAGTCGAATTTTCAGTCCCAGAGTATTACTCACCATTGTGGTGGTGCTTGGGGTTCTTATTGGAAGCCGGATATTGTTACCCGTGCCTCTGCCGGGGATTCAGCTCCCGGCGGAACCGATCCGTATCACGGATGGGTTCTCGCTCCCCAACACCTTTATTGCCACCATTCTTGCGGACATTACGATTATCGTGATTGCGCTCCTTGCGACGCGCAACATGCAATTGGTGCCAAGTGGTATCCAAAACGTAGTTGAAGCCCTGATTGAGTTCATCTACAATCTGGCGCAAGATTTGGCGGGGCATAACGCCAAACGCTTCTTCCCGTGGGCAATGACCATCTTCTTGTTCCTGCTGGTTGCCAACTGGTGGGAATTGATTCCCGGTGTAGACTCGATTGGCTGGCTGGAAAGCCACCATTCGCTGACCGCCGAGGATGCAACTTCTGCCGGTGGTGAAGAAGTGCTTCAGGAAGAAATGTTAGACCATTATCGGGTCCAGACCTTGATTCCGGGCGTAGCGGCTTTTATTACGGATGCCAACAATCCCTATAAGCCGACTTATGAAGAATATCACGAAGCACACGACCACCATACCTACGTGGTGCGCGAGGATGGCTCGGAATATGCTGTACTGGTTCCCTTCCTACGCGCCGCGACCACCGACCTGAACCTGACCATCGGGCTGGCACTGGTCGTCATGGTAATGGTGCAGGTCTACGGTTTCCAGGCATTGGGGGCGGGCTATCTCACCAAATTCTTCAACTTCAAAGGTGGTCCGGTGGGTATCTTTGTGGGTCTCATCGAACTTATCTCGGAATTCGCCAAAATCATTTCCTTTGGCTTCCGGCTTTTCGGTAACATCTTCGCCGGACAGGTACTCTTGTTCGTTATGGCGTTCCTTGTCCCGTTCTTGTTACCCCTACCCTTCTACGGGTTGGAAACCTTTGTCGGTTTCATTCAGGCAATCGTCTTCGCGGGGCTGGCGTTGATCTTCTTCCAGGGAGCCACCGAAAGCCACGACGCGGATCATCACTAAACAGAAGAGTGAAGAAACTAAGAGAGAAGAGCGAAGTATTCTTTTTATCTTCACTCTTCACTCTTCTCTCAAAACGCAGTCTAACAGTTATCAATCGTACTTACACCTAACATAAACACACAGGAGCGTACTACTTATGGAAGGCAGTCTCGCAGAATTAGGCGCAGGGTTGGCAATTGGTCTCGGCGGTATCGGACCGGGCATTGGTATCGGTTTGCTCGTGATGGGCGCATTGCAAGCGATGGGTCGCAACCCGGAAGTTGCCCCCGAAATTCGGACGAACATGATTCTTGGTATCGTCTTCGCGGAATCGGTTGCTATTTACGGTTTGGTTATCGCGCTCATCTTGAAATTTGTGGCTTAATGGAACATTCGCAGGGGTGCGGTGGTGGATATATGCCGTACCCCGTTTGTAAGGAGGCAGACTAGTGGAAGCCCTAGGCATTAACCTAAACTTCCTCATCGCTCAAATCGTCAACTTCCTTCTGTTGATGCTTATTTTGCGAATGGTTCTCTATCGCCCGATGCTGAATATGCTCGAAACGCGACGGGAAAAAATTCGTGAAAGCTTGAGCGCGGCGGAAAAGGCGCGCGCCGAAGCCGCCAATCGCTCCCGTGAGAATGAAGAAATCATCGCTGAAGCCCGCCGTCAGGCGCAAGACATCATCCGTCAGGCGGAAGATCGCGCCAAGCAACGGGAAGTTCAGATCGTGGCGGAAGCCAGTGCCAATGTTGACGCGATGAAATCAAAAGCGCAACAGGAAGTGGAATACGAACGGCAACAGGCAATGGCAAGCTTGCGCGGCGAAGTCGCTCAACTGTCGTTGGCAATTGCCCGCAAAACGATTGGTGCATCGCTGGTGAACGAACAAGCGCATGCCCGCATTGTGGATGAAGTTCTTTCAGGAGCAAACGGACAGTGAGCAACGTCAACACATACGCCCAAGCATTAGTACAAGCCGCGCTTGGGAAGTGGGTGGATCAGTTGGCATCCGTGCAACGCGCCACGCGCCGTAGCCCGGAATTGCTTGCCACGCTCACCGATCCCAATGCCCCCGCCGATGCCCGCGAACGGGCGGTCAGTCAGATTATGCCTGACCAAACCAGTGTAGAAGTGAAACAATTCGTGCGCTTGTTGGCGCGTGAAGGCGATTTGCGCTTGCTGGATGAAATCCTGCGTCATGTGCAATCCCTGGTTCCCTCGCTGAGCGGTGATGACCATAACGTGGTGATTACCAGCGCCCACGAATTGAGCACGGCGGAAAAAGAGAAATTGCAAGCCAAATTGGCGGCAGATTACGGCAATTCGGAGATGAAAATCCGCTACGAAGTGGAACCTGAATTGCTCGGTGGTCTGCGGATTCAAGTGGGCGACCGCGTGATGGACCATACGGTTGCATCCCGCCTCGATGCCCTCCGCGCCAGGCTGGTCGGGTAATAATGGGGTAAACCTTATCCTGTAAGGGTGGTGGCTGGTCCCCGCCCATTCCCGAATAAACCCGACGGGCGACCACAAGGGTACGCCCCTCCAGGGTCGGGGATGGATAAGGATGTAACAACCATATACCCTTGTGAATGATAACAGACGCGAAAGGAACCAATCCCCATGGCTATGCGGGTTGAAGATATTACCGCCTTTCTGCGCCAACAGGTTGAAGCATTTGAAGCTCCCCGTGTTGAAGCGGTCAACATCGGGCAAGTGCTTGAGGTAGGGGACGGCATTGCGCGGGTCTCCGGTCTCAACAATGTGATGGCGCAAGAGCTGGTCGAATTTCCTCCGACCGGCAACCACAGCGATACGATTTACGGTCTGGCATTTAACCTTGCCAGCGAAGAAGTGGGGGTTATTCTCTTCTCAGGCGCGAGCGCGATTGAAGAAGGGGATACCGTGCAAGGCACCGGGCGGATTATTTCTGTTCCCGTAGGTCAGGCAATGGTAGGGCGCGTGGTCAACGCGCTGGGGCAACCGATTGACGGGCGCGGTCCGATTTCGACCGATAAACTTCGTCCGATTGAAGTGATCGCCCCCAACGTTGCCGCCCGCCAATCGGTGAATACCCCGCTTCAAACCGGGATTAAAGCCATTGACGCGATGATTCCGATTGGTCGGGGTCAGCGCGAATTGATTATCGGTGACCGCCAAACCGGGAAAACCGCCGTAGCGATTGACACGATCATCAACCAAAAAGGGCAAGGCGTTTACTGCATTTATGTAGCCATCGGGCAAAAACGCGCTCAGGTTGCTTCGTTGGTGGGGATTTTGGAACGTGCCGGTGCGATGGACTTTACCACTGTTGTCATCGCCTCCGCCTCGGATGCCGCTTCGCTTCAATATATCGCTCCCTATTCCGGGTCGGCGATGGGCGAAGAGTGTATGTTC
>CBKYSX010000050.1:0-11804 GCA_966690745.1 uncultured Ardenticatenales bacterium | reverse complement strand
GCAGTGGGAGAAGGCGGAGCCGAATTTCCGCCCCTGCCTGTCGCCGATTTTGGTAGCGGTTTGCCTGTTACGGAAGCCGTCGCGCAGGAATCACTGACACTCCTTTATCCCCGCACCGTTGAAGAATTGAACGAACGCCTACCCCGCGCCCCCGTTAAAGGGGAACCCATCGTCATTTTTACCGATGTGCGGCGGGTGCGGGACTGTTTTGATTGTGATTATTACCCACTGATTTCCAGCGATGCCTTGCAACAGGAAATCATGCGCCGTTACGGACCGGAAGGCACCGGACAGATTGCCGAACAACAAATTATTTCGTTTTCGTTCGATGACCTGAAATTAATTCTCGGCGACCCGGCGGTGATTGAAAATAGTCCTGACCCGGAAGCCGCGCAGGAACGCGCCAATCAGGTACGCGCTTTAATGGAAGGGGCAACCTGGATTTTGCTCGTGATGCAGGATATTAACCTCTCGCCGGTAGGCTCCTCAACCTCGCCCCGTTACCCGGAATCCGATGCCGCCCGCCTGTTGTTGGATGCGGCGGCGGGCAGTTTGGTCAATAAGCGGGTGGTGGCATTCGCCATGAACGTCCCCTATCAATTGGACACCACCGAGGTTTCTAAATTAAGTGCCGCCTATGCGCTCTATGCCAAACAAGATGCCTTTATCGAAGTTGCGGCGCGGGCATTGTTTAAGGAAATTACCCCGACAGGGGCGCCGCCTGTATCGGTAGAGGGGATTAATTACGATTTGCCCATTCAGATGGAACCCGCCCCCGAACAGACCATTACCCTGACGTTGCGGAATGCTGACCCCACCTTGCGCTTTGTACCGCCGATGGAATTTGAATTAAGCACAGGGGTGATTCTGGACCGCAACGGACATCCTGTTCCCGATGGAACGCAGGTGGAATTTGTGGGGACATGGCAGGACAATCGTGGCAATGCCGCACCGCGTGTTACAGTCACAACCTTGAACGGGGTTGCCGAAGGCACGTTGACGGTGCGGGACGAAGGGCAATTAGATATTCATGTCGTGGCGGTACAAGCCAGGAGCGAACAGGGATTAACTTTAACCTTTGCCCGCCCGACTCCCACCGCCAGCCCCACCGAGTTGCCTACTGCTACCCCGGCGGTAACCCCCAGCCCTTCCACCACCGCGTTGATTTCATCCAGTAATGAAGGTGAAAGCACCACACCGCCCGCCGCCCCCCTAATACCACAACCACAAGAATTATCCGGACAAGAATTAGGCATGGGGTTGATGGGTGCGTTGGGTGTGATTGTCGGGGGCTGGTGGCTGGGGATTCGCACCCCGGAACGAAGGTTACGCTCGGCGTGTTGGGCGTTGATTGTGGGGATGACGGCTTATTCAATCTGGGGGTTGGTTGGCGGACGTGGATTAACCAATGCTTTTATGGTGGCAGGTATCGGGGCGATTGCGGGGATGATTGCGGCGTGGCGGCAACGGTAACTACTGCAATGCCGTAACCAGCACCGCGACAAGCATTAGCACGATTGCCCCTGTCACCGTCCAGCGATTGGCATACACTGCCTCGCGCCATCCCAGAGGACTCTGAAGGGCAGGGGAGGTTCCGGTAATTTCGCCCCGTATCAACTCGGCTTTGAATGCTTCCGCACTGGCGGGTCGTTCTTCCGGCTTTAATGCCATCCCGCGCATAATTGCCCGTTCGATGTGGGGGTCTAACCCCGCCACCAACGCACTGGGCGGTTGGAAACGGGCGGGTTGCAGGAAGCGTTCCTGCGCCGAGAGAGGTTGTTGCCCGGTAAGTAAATGATATAAGGTGGCGGCAAGGGCATAAATATCGGCGCGGGGATCATTGCCGCTTAAATCCGTGCCATACTGCTCTAAGGGCATATAGGGGAGCGACCCTAACCCCCGCGCCTGTGTCATCGTGGCTTCGTCGGCAGGGTCGTTTTGCATGGCGATGCCAAAGTCCACCAAACGAAGGGTGCCATCCGGCGCAAGTTTGATGTTCGCGGGTTTAATATCGCGGTGTAGGACGGGCGGCTCTTGTAAATGCAGATAGGTGAGGGTGTCGCATAGGGTTTCCGCCCATGCCAGCACCTGCGACGGCGGCAGAAACCGCCCTTTGCGGCGGGCTTCTTTCACCACTTCGCCCAAATCTTGTCCGGCGATGTAATCCATCACCAGGACTAGAGGTGTATTTTCAAGGGTGTCGGCGGTGAAGAAATCGCTGACGCGGGGCAATGTGGGATAATCCAATTGTGCCAACATTCTGGCTTCATTGGTTAAGGCTTCGCCCGCCGTTGCGCTGGTAGTGGTGGTATTCAACTGAATGACTTTGACCGCAACGCGCCGCCCTTTGAGCCGTTGGTCTTCGGCAAGATAGACCGCGCCCATTCCGCCTTGCCCGATTTTACCGACAATGGCATAACGCCCGCGTAAACATTCGCCTATCACAAATTTATTGTCCTAATGGTTGTTATGAAGGATGCTCTGTACAATTCATAACAATAATACTCAAAATCTAGGAATCCTCTATGGAAGTCGAACGCCCGATGTTGATTACCGAGGAAGGATTTTCCGAAGCCCAACGCTGGCTGGTCGAAAAAGAAATTACCCTGCTGGGACGCTGGTCGGATAATGATGTAGTGTTGCCCGACCGTTTGGTGTCGCGCCATCATGCCCATATCCGGCGGGTGGGGTCCCAATTCCTGTTGGAAGATTTAAACAGTACGAATGGTACATTTGTGAATGGTGAACGGGTCGCCACGCCCCACGTTTTGCAGGATGGTGATTCGATTCAGATTGCACCCCGTTTTCAAATGCGTTTTGTAGACAGTGCTTCCACTGCGCCCATGCCCAGCCGCAAACGCGCCCACCGTCTGGAAATCAATGAGGCAGAAAAACGGGTGACAATAGGGGAGGAAGAAGTGGATTTGAGCGCGGCGCAGTACAGTTTGTTGTTGTTGCTCTATCAACAAGCGGGCAAGGTTGCCAGTCGCCGCGATATAGTCCAATCGGTCTGGTCGGATGAGGATGGGGCGGGTGTTACCAATCAGGCAATGGATGCGCTGATTCGCCGCTTGCGGGAAAGCCTTGCCGCGATTGACCCCGACCATAATTACATCCAAACCGTCCGGGGGCATGGCTTTAAGTTCGAGAATCGGTAATATACGGGAACCGACTGTACTTTTTGAAGGGCTTTAGCTTCAAGACAGCAATTCCCCGGAAGGAGATCAACAATGAATACTGACAACTCAACCCCGATGCAAAGCGGGTACGCGGCTGTGAACGGGCTGGAACTCTATTACGAAATTCATGGTGCAACTCAGCGAGATACCTTGCCCCTCGTTTTACTTCACGGGGCGTTTTCCTCTATCGGTCCCGATTTTGCCGGAATGATACCCATCTTCGCCCGAACCCGTCAGGTGATTGCCGTAGAACAACAGGCGCATGGGCACACTGCCGATATTGAACGCCCTTTGCGAACAGAACACATGGCGGAAGATACGGTTGCTTTGCTCCGCCATCTTGGGGTTGGACAAGCCGACATCTTGGCTTACAGCATGGGTACGGATGTGGCGATGCACATTGCCTATCACCATCCTGATATGGTTCGTAAGCTGGTGTTGGCGGGTGGTACCGCCTACAGCCTTGATGGGATGCACCCCGGTATGATGGAAGGTTTGGACGAAATGCCGCCCGAAGCCTTAGATGGCACCCCATGGAAAGAGGCTTATGATAAAGTTGCCCCCCGCCCCGAAGATTTTGCAACACTGGTACGCAAGAAAAATGAAATGGATCGTCACTATCAGCCATGGACCTCGGAACAGATACAATCCTTCAAAGCACCGATGTTAATCATGGTAGGGGATTCGGATATTGTGCGCCCCGAACATGTTGTTGAAATGTTCCGTTTAGTGGGGGGTGGTGTGATGGGGGATTTGGTTGGTTTACCCGCCTCCCAACTGGCAATTCTGCCCGGCACTACCCATGTCACGGTGGTTTATAAAACGGATTGGGTTACATCCATGACCAACGAGTTTCTGAACGCGCCGATGCCGGGAGCAAACTAGACCAAAAGATACAGAGAGGGCGGGTCTTTCCCCACCCTCTCCTTATACCAACTAATTGGTACAGTCTGTTTTGCACATTTTCGCAATAGCGAACGAGTGATATAGACGTTCGCGTTGGTCGGGGGGCGGGCGTATACTGGTAGGTTGAAATTGGTGTTGGATTTCTATTCACAGAAATCCAACCGAAGTTGCTGTCATAACGGGAGCTTCCCATGTCAACCCAACCCGGCACAGTCATTTTGTTTGGTTCCGGTGAAACCGCCCCCACCGGTCGCCGTATCTATGATGAACTCTTCGCTCACCTCCGCACCCCCATTCGCGGAGCCATTCTGGAAACACCCGCCGGATTTGAACCCAATTCGGAATGGGTCGCCCAACAGGTAGCGGATTTTTGGGCAACCCGATTGCAAAATTATCGTCCCCGCACCGCCATCATCCCTGCCCGTAAAAAAGAGACCCCGCACAGTCCTGACAACCCCGATTTGTTGACCCCGCTCTACACCGCGAATGTAATTTTTTCGGGGGCGGGCAGTCCGACCTACGCTGTGCGCCAACTGCGCGATACCTTAGCGTGGCAATTGCTCCGTACCGCCCATCGGATGGGGGCGGCAGTGGTTTTTGCCAGTGCCTCTACCCTTGCCGCCAGCCGTTTTACGATACCCGTTTACGAAATTTATAAGGTCGGGGAGGAGTTACATTGGCGGGATGGTTTGGATTTTTTTGGCGCATTCGGCTTAGAATTAATTTTCGTTCCCCACTGGAATAATAAGGATGGGGGTGCGGTTTTAGATACGAGCAACTGTTATTTAGGGCAATCGCGCTTTGACCAATTACGTGCTATGCTTCCATCCGATACTGCTACCATTGTAGGGATTGAAGAGCATACAGCGTTGTGGGTCGAAATAGCGACGGCGACCTGTCGCGTGGTGGGGCAGGGAAATGTGGTGGTGATACGTGGCGAACATGAACGCACCTTTGCCACAGGCACGGAATTTTCCATCAGGGAATTGGGCGATTTTACGCCGACCCCTATGGATGTGTTGCCGGAATCACTCTTTACCGACATTCAACGTGCCCGTGCCGACCTTGCGCTTCATACACCACAACCCTCTTCAGAAGTTTTAACCCTGGCGCAACACCGCCAACAGGCGCGGGCATCGAAAGAATGGCAACGCGCCGATGCGTTACGCGACGAACTGCTTACACGGGGATGGCAAGTACAAGACACGCCGGATGGGGCGGTGCTGATACCTGTGGAGTGAATCTACTCATATGCTGGTTGGTTACTACGACGAAACCTTCTTAAGCCATCACGAATGGCGGCACCCCGAACGTCCCGAACGGTTGGTAGCGGTGCGGCGCGTCTTGGAAGAAAGCGGTTTAAACGCTGAAATCGAATGGCGTACCGTGCGCCCCGCCACGCAAGAGGCGATTTTCTCCGTCCATGAAGAGCAGGTCTGGCGGCAGGTGCAACGGCTGGCGGCACAAGGGGGCGGGCGAATTGATGCCGATACCTATGTCAATGCCCATTCCTTTGATGCGGCGTGTCTGGCGGCGGGGGCGGCGATTCAGGCAATGGAAAGTGCCTTGGCGGGGGATACGTTGCCCTTCGCCCTCGTACGCCCACCCGGACATCATGCCACACCCACCCGTTCTATGGGCTTTTGCCTCTTCAACAATATCGCCGTTGCCACGCAGATGGCACGAACTCAGCATGGCATCGAACGGGTCGCTATTTTGGATTGGGATGTCCATCATGGCAACGGAACCCAGGATATTTTTTACGAAGACCCCAATGTGCTATTCATTTCGACCCATCAATATCCGTTTTATCCGGGAACCGGGCATTGGGAACAGATGGGGCGGGGAGACGGGTATGGAACCACGTTAAATATACCTTTACGGGCTGGCTGTGGGGATCAAGTGTATACATATTTATTCGACGAAATGGTACTGCCCGCCCTTCGTGCCTTTCAGCCGGGGTTGTTGCTCCTCTCGGCAGGCTTTGATGCCCATTGGCGCGACCCGTTGGCGGGTATCCATCTGACGATTCAAGGCTACCATCACCTCGCCGGTCGTTTAAGGAACCTCACCACGGAACTCAACATCCCCATGGCGATGATATTAGAAGGAGGCTACGATCTGGATGCCATCGCCTACGGATGGTATGCCTCCCTTCTCGGATTACTGGGAAGACCATTGAGTGCCGACCCGTTGGGTCCTGCACCGGCGATACCCGAACCTGTGATCGAACCCCTTGCGGCGCGGATACGGGAAAGCCATCCCTTATTGCGGTAGCCTTTCAGTTGGCAAGGTAGGACTAAAATTGTTACTACTCTTAATGGCGCACATCCTTTAGTAATGAAGTGAATAGACAGCATGTAAAATTGTTTACATGCCGCACTCAAGATTCATGGACGACCTCGCCCACCGCCAGAGCCAATTGGATAGCCTCGCCGAAATGGTACGGAACTGTACACGGTGCAAGCTGTGTGAAACCCGTACCCATGCGGTACCGGGCGAAGGACCCGCCGATGCCCGCCTTATGTTCATCGGGGAGGGTCCGGGCGCGAATGAAGACCGCACCGGGCGACCCTTTGTGGGGGCGGCGGGGCAATTGTTGGAAAGATTACTGGCAACGATTGGTTTAACCCGCGAAGATGTTTATATCGCCAATGTGGTGAAATGTCGCCCCCCTAATAACCGTGACCCCGAAGCCGACGAGATTGAAGCTTGTAAACCTTACCTGGGTCGCCAATTAAAAATCATTGACCCCAATATTATTGTGACATTGGGACGATTTGCGATGGAACGCTGGCTCCCCGACAAAAAAATCAGTCGGGTACACGGGCAAAGTTTCCGCTATGGAAGTCGTCTGATTGTACCTTTGTTTCACCCAGCCGCCGCCCTGCGCCGCCCCGATTACCAAACGGCATTGGAAGCCGATTTTCTACGCTTGCCCGATTATGTAGAAGAAGCATATACCCTGCGTACCGCCCTTGACGTGGAAGAGGATACTGCCCCGCCCCAACAATCACGGTTGTTGTAGGCAACCTTCCCCCGCCCTCCCCTATACTTCTCCACCTCCTCCACCTTCTAAGGCATCCATACTTCCCAACGGCTAACAGTTGCTATAGCTACTATTGCCCTTTGTGATTTGACGACTTAACAAAGTGACTTTAATATCCCGCCGATTTTAGAAGGGGAATTACAGAGTGAATGGGACACCCCCCTTATTTTGTCTTCCCTTCCTAACTATCGTTTGTTTTGTATCCCTCTCGCAAAACAAACTGTTTTATCCGTTGCCCATTCACGTAAGGAGGCTGGATGACCATGGGCGAAGAACGATATGTGGGTCAAGTTAAGTGGTTTAGCAATGCCAAAGGGTACGGCTTTATCCAACCCGATCAAGGCAAGCAGGATGTTTTTGTCCACTATGCTGATATCGAAATGGATGGTTATAAAACCCTCGAAGAAGGGGTAAAAGTGGAGTTCACACTGACCGGTGGACAAAGCGACAAGGGACCTCGCGCCCAAAATGTGCGGCGCGTCAACGCGGAAATAGAATAATCCCCCTTGTCTTGCTCCAAAGAGTCGCGCCCCTTGTTTTTGCAAGGGACGCGACTTTTGTTTTAATTCCTTTCTGCACGATAGGACACCAACGCTCTTATAGAGAATTTCCTATTAACCCCATTTTTACCTACCTATGCACGAACTGAGCTACAGCCTAATAACCTATTTGCAACAATTTCGCTCCGATGGTGCCGATGCCTTATTTTCCGCATTGAGTTTTGTCGGAACAGAGGACTTTTTTCTTATTTTGTTCCCGATTCTCTACTGGGTGGTAGATAAACGTTTTACGCTCCGTTTTGCTCTGCTTTTTCTGCTATCCTCTTCGCTCAATGCCATCTTCAAAATCGCACTTGCCCAACCCCGCCCCGACCCGGCGCGGGTCGCCGTATTAGCCGTTGAAGCCACGAATGGGTTGCCCAGTGGTCACGCTCAAAGTGCGGTGACGACATGGGGGTATCTTGCCTATTCGTATCGGCGAAGGTGGGCAGTCATAGGGTTAGTGGTGTTGATTTTTGGGATTAGCCTGAGCCGCTTGTATTTAGGGGTACATTTTATCGGTGATGTGTTAGGGGGATGGCTGATCGGGCTTGTTCTGCTTTTTGGCTTTATTCGGATTGCTCCGGCAATCGGGGCGTGGAGCCACCGCCAACCGCTATGGGTTCCTCTGCTTATTACTGCAATATTGCCTTTCCTGCTTCTGGTTTTGCCCCCTTTAGAAACCTTGCCTCGTGCGATAGGCGCGGCAACGGGGGCATTATGGGGATGTATCGCCGATTTTTCCCGTTTGCGTTTTCAGGAAAAAGGGGCAACCCGTGTCCAGATGGTGCTACGTCTACTCATCGGAATGCTGGTATTGTTATTGATTTGGCGCGGGTTGAAACCCTTTTTAGATACCTTCGGGAAACGATGGTGGGAATTGCAGAAAAATAACCATAAAGAAATTTCCGCGAATCTCTTAAGATTTGCTTAAATCTGTGTAAGATTGTAAAAATAATAGTTGACAGCCGTTCCCGTTTTTGCAAAATTGGGACTACTTAAAGCAAGCGATTTTCAGCCGTTTCCCCGCTTTCTTTTCCGGTCTGCCGTTTCCTCGCACATTTCACTATTCTCGATGGAGGAATACCCGACTTATGAAGCGACTTACCCCGTTTGTTGTTCTCGCGTTGGTGGCAATCATCGGCATCATCAGCCTCGGTGTTGCCCAAGCCGCCGCCCGCCCCGCCGATGCGGAATTTAACCCCTTCCTCACGGCTCCCTCGTCCGACGATGCCGAAACCATTGCCCGCCGCTACATCCGCGACCATGCGGCTGACCTGGGCATTAGTGCCGCCGATGTGGATGGTTGGGTTCTGTCGGATCGCAGTACCAGCCAACAAAATGGTGTCACCTTCTTGTATCTGCAACAGGAATTAGACGGAATTCGGGTTCACAATGCGATTGTGAACTTTGGGATCATGCCTGACGGGCGGATTCTGCACGTCGGCAACCGTGCCGTTGCAAATCTGCGCGCTTCGGCGAACACGAACACGCCCGCCATCAGCGCGGAAGATGCGATTGTTCGGGGTGCGGAAGCTCTTGGCTTGGCGCGCCCCACTGATTTAACCCAACTCGAAAATCGCGGGGGGGTTGCCCAAGAAGTTGTGTATAGCAATGGCGGTATTTCGATGGATGCGATTCCTGCCAAATTGGTCTACCAACCGTTGACGAACGGAGAAGTCCGTCTGGCATGGGATATTGTCATTTACGAACTCAACGGCTTGCACTGGTGGCATGCCCGTGTAGATGCCGTAACGGGTGAATTGTTGGACAAAGCCGACTGGGTAGTCAATGAAAACCTTGATATTCAGTCTGCCGAAGTTGCCCCGATTTACAGTGCGGAAGAATTAGAAGCACAAACCCGCGAAGCGATTGCCAACAGCGAACTGTTGACGGGAACCTATCGGGTGTTCGCGCTTCCTGCCGAAAGCCCGAACCACACCACACCGGCATCCCCGGCGGATGGGCGTACGAGCGTTGTTAATCCTGCCAACGCCGCCGCCTCGCCCTTTGGCTGGCATGATACCAATGGTGCATCCGGTCCTGAATTCACTATTACCCGGGGGAACAACGTCCATGCCGGGTTAGACCTTGTAGCACCGAACGGAATTGATGCCGGGACGGAACCCGACGGTGGGGCAGGGTTGCTCTTTAACAACCCGATTGACCTGACTCAAGATGCCAGCCAGTACCGCCCTGCCGTTGTCACCAACTTGTTCTATTGGAACAACATCATCCATGATGTGATGTACCAATATGGCTTTGATGAAGCCAGTGGGAACTTCCAACAAAACAACTATGGCAATGGTGGTGCGGGGAACGACTATGTGATGGCGGAAGCTCAAGATTATAGTGGCACCAACAACGCTAACTTTGCTACTAATGTTGACGGGGTACGTCCGCGGATGCAAATGTATATTTGGACTCCGCCGTTGACAACCACCGTTGAAATCCTCAGTCCTGGTTCGATTGCCGGTACCTTCTACGGTAGCAAAGCGAACTTTGGTCCCGATATTACCTCTACAGGAATTACCGGAACGATTGCCCTTGCCACTGATGGCACCGGAATTGACCCCTTTGATGCCTGTGAAGTCGTAACCAATCCCACCGAAGTAGCAGGCAAAATTGCGCTCATTAATCGCGGTAATTGTACCTTCCCTGTGAAAGTATTGAACGCGCAAAATGCCGGGGCAATTGCCGTGATTGTTGCCAACAACGTAGATACCCAACCTGGCTCCATGGGTGGAAGCAATGCCGCAATTGTCGTGCCCTCGGTTCATATCTATCGTTCGCTCGGCAACACCATTCGGAACACAATTAACGGCGGCGAAGATGTTACGGTCAATTTGCGTGATGATGATTTGCAAATTGCAGAGCGTGACAGTGACCTGGATGCCGGAGTGATTATTCACGAATACGGTCACGGTATTAGCAATCGCTTGACGGGCGGTCCTGCTAATGTTTCCTGCTTGAACAATCAGGAGCAAATGGGCGAAGGCTGGAGTGATTGGTACGGGATGGCGATGACAGCTGATGCCAATGATACCGCTGTACAACGCCGTGGGGTCGGGACCTATGTAAACTACGAGCCTGTGGATGGTAACGGGATTCGCCCTGCGCCTTATTCCACGGACCTGGCAATCAACCCCTATACCTACGCCAATCGTGGCGATGCCAATATCTCTATTCCGCATGGTTTGGGCTTTATCTGGTCCTCCATGATTTGGGATATGTATTGGAATCTCCGCATGACCGAAGGGTACGACCCCGATCTGTACAACGGAACCGGTGGCAACAACCTTGCCATCCAATTGGTCACCGATGGTCTCAAATTGCAACCCTGTCTGCCCGGTTTTGAAGATGGACGGGATGCGATTATTGCCGCCGCCGTCGCCAATGGCATGACACAGGCAGATATCTGCACCAACATCTGGGCACCGTTTGCGCGGCGCGGCATGGGTTTCAGTGCGGATCAAGGCGCAAGCACCACTGTTGCGGATGGGACTGCCGCTTATGATATGCCCACCTTCTGCACCACCCCCACCGCCGTCACCCTGAATACTCTGGGTGCAACAGCGGCTCCGGTTGCGTTGCCGATGGCGGCGATAACCCTTATCGGACTGGTAGCGGGCGCAATGGTCTGGCGACACCGCCGTAAATAAGGGCATACCCTTAAGGTTTACGCCATAACCAAATCTTCATAAAACAAAAGCGGGTGGGTTGATTCCCCCCGCTTTTGCTTTCTCTCCCCTTCATCTTGTGTGAATTTGCCTTTTATCAGAGAATTGGGTACTCTATGGAATCAGAGTTTTCTTCATCATCTGGTATTTATTCCCCCTCGTATTGGCTTAGAAGTACCCAAACCCCTGATTAACCTGATTTGGCATTATTTTCAGAACAATGTTATTCTAAGGGAACAATGCGCGGGTGAGACCTTGTTCTTATCTCGTTTCGCTATCCGTCCCGTGATGAAGCAGTGTCTGACCTAATGCGCTCAGCTGTTCTCTCCGCCATCGGCGGAGTTGCCTGTTTGCAAAGGTGTTATTGATTAAAGAGAAGTGATGCTTCTCTCTTATCAACAACCTCCTTGCACGTTCTACATATCCGTTCCATCCAAAAGGGGAGAGACAC
>CBKYSX010000049.1:0-11883 GCA_966690745.1 uncultured Ardenticatenales bacterium | reverse complement strand
CCGCCAGGTGCCGCAACTACTATAAATTTAACGCCCCCTGCGACCACCCGCGCTACCGCACAGGGGACAGCTGGCAAGAAGAATTGCGGTTTACCCGTACCACTCTCGCAACTGCCTGGCAAACGGTGGCTGTACATGTGCGGATATCCTCGGAGGAGGACATCCGCACCTGTACAGCCACCGGTGCCCTGATCGTTTACGGCACGGATGAACACACCTGACCTGGTATCGGGTCAATGAAGCGGCACTCCTGCACACTGCCCCTGCCCTCTATGCACGGCTTGCCCGCACCGCCTCGACCCCTGCCGCCCCGTCTCTGCTACCGATGCTGAACGATCCGCGCCCC
The DNA here is from genome assembly GCA_966690745.1 of uncultured Ardenticatenales bacterium. Classification (GTDB taxonomy): domain Bacteria; phylum Chloroflexota; class Anaerolineae; order Ardenticatenales; family Ardenticatenaceae; genus CBKYSX01. Next base: position 11,537 of record CBKYSX010000049.1, on the reverse strand, counting down.
CATGCCGGTGGTGTCGACACCCCCCGCACCCTCGCATCCCACCCCGCAATGCGAACCTGGTTCCCCGCAATCCCTGATGCAGGATAGCGACACCGGCTCTACTACAGAGACCATTCCAGAAACGACATCACAGACAGCTTCAAAATATACTTCAGATACCCCCGAATCCCTTAAAGCTACTACTCTTCCTACGCGGGCGGAAACTATAGGGGAGGGGGACGAGCAGACTGGATGCAGAGAACTCGATTTTGCATGCATTGCGTCAACGCGGGTGCAACACGACCCGGCACGCCTCATGGCACTGCGGGCGCGGCGTGCCGGGTGGGACTGGCGGAAAGGGGATAGAGAGGAAGAAGAGGAAGAGGAGGGTGGCGGGGAAGCAGAAGAAGTAGACGGCGGCGCGGGTTTTCCGGTGGGGGACGACGCGGAAACCGATCCAACAGCGCGTGATAGGCCTGCTCGATCCAACCTTGCATCGCATACCATTTGAAGGCGAACTGCCGGAGATAGGAAAGCTACCTGCCACCTGAATAATCGACCTAACCGGGCGGTATGCGACCTTGCACCGGACCGATCACCACCCATCCATTGAAGATACCGCTTTTCGCGTTTCCTTTACGGCTCCACCGAATCCGGGAAGGGTGCAACGCTCCACCCACCCGATGCTCTCTATACTCTCTATTGAAGCCAATTTCCACAGCCACCGCCTGGTACGTAAAATCCTTGCATCGCGGGGCTCCCGCCTGAGCGAAGCCGAAGATGGTCTGACCGGTTTGCAACTCGTCCGTGACCTGCGCCCCTCCTTGATGCTGCGGTACAGTGGCTTGCCCGGACGGCACGGGGGGACCGGACGCGCGGCAGAGGGAAGGGTCAGCAACGAACAACCTCTTTAGCGGTTTGGTGGATTGACAGGAAGTATCTAGCGGTACGGTTCACGCTAAGACGCGTGTCATCAGTGTAAAGCAAGCGGGGGTAAGGAGTCCAAACAGACCTTGCGGTGAACCTGCAATAGTCTTCCGGCGCGGCCCCATTTGGCTTGATAGACTCCAAAGCACCTAGGACCAGGAATGACCTGAAGCCCTTGTTGCATACACAAGGCTGTGTGGACTTCACCGACAGGGAATGAGTTGTGCTTGAAACGGATGGTCAGATGAGCGGGATACCCTGCCCAAAAACGGAAAACTCGCCACAAAACGGCCGCCGTCAACATCGACAACCCAAAGCCTTGTGAATTTACGCCCGGCTTTACATTTGGCGTAAATTCACAAGGTGAAAGACTGCAACTACCGGGTAGAAGCCATCTCTAGATCTAACGGTTGCGTCTGCGTCCGTACCCGATGGTCATAACGGTGATTAGTGCCAGGCTGATGCCCCATCCCCATGGGGTTGCCGGAGTACCGGGGTCCGCCTGTATCGCCCCCACGGTGACGGAGGTCGGCGGTTCCGGGGTCGCCGTAGGGGTGGAGGACGGGGTTGCCGTAGGCGTTACCGTCGGGGTGTTGGTAGGCGATGAGGTCGCCGTGACTGATGGCGTATTGGTGGGGGATGCGGTTGGGGTAATTGGCGGAACTGCCCCTCCAAAGGCGATATTGTCCACGAACTCACTACTACCCATATTCACATTCAGGCGGCGGATCGGAACGGAACTAATGACACCCCAGAAGGCAATTGAGCCAATATCCCCCATACTGGTTGTATCCGTGAGAATCAGGGTATCGTTGGCATCATAGGCACTGAGCAGGATCGTTGCCCCTACGGCGTTACCGCTAATGTCCAGTCCGACAGCGGTGACGGTCGGGGTAAAGACCAGATCGCTGCTATCCACACTATAATTAGCATACACAAACTTTGAAGGCATAGAGAATAGGCCCGCCGCGCCCAATCCTACATGGTCACTCCCACCGCCTAACGGCACATCCCGATATTCCAACCCTGACAAAATCTCCCCCGGTAAAAAACAGGCATCGTTGCTCATCGCATTCAACGGCGGCGTGCAGAAGACAAACGGACCGCTAACATGTCCCGCTTCCCAATCTTCAACCGGCAGACCGGGCGCATCGGCATTAAAGTCAGCCCGGTCGTAATATGTCACGGCCCCTTGTGTCAAACGGTTGGCAACGGTACTGATGGGAGTGTGCGCGGATGCGATTACAGGCAAAATGAGAACAAGGAACAACCCCATACCTACAAAGGCGAGTCGGTGACTGTGGTGCATGGAACCTCTGGCAGAAATGTGTAAATGGGTAACGGTGGTCGGGGGATGGCTGCCAGTCTAGAAGGGAGATGGCTATCCTGTCAACGGGCGGTAGGGGGGATACGCCGGGAACGTGCCACTTCCATGCTCGGGAGGATGCGCACCCGCCTTGATAAAGCCACCTTCCGTATAAAAAAACGCGCTCTGATACGCTCCGGCGTGAATCACAGGCGTTTCCAACGTCGCCTCGTCCAAGGCATCCGACAATGACACAGAAACAAGCACGGTTTTACCCGTCCGGGCGCGATCAAGCCTGTCTGCCGTTACAGGGTTAGCGTAGACCGTATACCCGATACCTGCATCGGCACCGCTGTTTTCTGTGCGGCAAACCCCGGCGCAGGAGTCCCAGTGGAGGTACTCCTGTTCCCGGCACCCTCTGTCCGAAAACACTAAACAGAACCGGTGGATGCTACGGATGTGGCATTGGCCGCCAGCCCCCGTAAGAGCGATTTCATTTCAAAAACGGTCAGCCCCGGATGGTTGGCGAGAATGCGTGTCACCAATCCGGCGATATGGGGTGCGGCGAAACTATTACCGGTGGCGGTAATCCAGCCGCCATCTTTCCAGGGCACATGCACATCAATACCGTGTGCTCCAAATTCAACCGGTGGATGCGGGTTATAATAGTAGTGGTAGGCATCCTGAACCTCGTGGGAGGCTACGGCAATGACCGAGGCGTACACGGATGGGAAACTGGGGCGCGGCATATTGTTGGCCGCCGTAATGAGCATCGTATTGCGAAAATAGGCAAGGTCGGTCAATTCATGCAGAATGCCGAAAAAGTCTTTTTTGGTCGTGCCCAGACTCATGTTGCACACATGCATCCCGTGATCGATGGCCCAGCGTACGCCCGCGGCAAATATCGCACCGCGACCCATCAGGGTCGGACCCAACACCCGTACACTGTAGAGATCGCACTCCGGTGCAAAACTGCGGATGATCCCCGCGCATGCGGTTCCGTGTCCGTAGACATCTCCGTGAGGGGCGGTATCATACACCATGCCTTCGGGCGTTTCCGTAATCGAAACGTACCCCTGCACCCCTTGCACCGCGGCATGGTCGGCATCAATACCACTGTCAATCACGGCAACCTTGACCCCTTTGCCGCTACTGTTGCCCCACGCCCACTCCCGCGAAATCCGTTCAAATGCCGCCAGGGGTGCGATGGGACGAATCGCGTCCGTTGTAAACGCCGATGAATACGCCGGCAACCGTTTCATAGGGCAGGTGCCTCCGTCATCTGAAGCGTAGGGCGCAAGCGCAAATACGAAACAAAACTCCGCAAGATGGTGGTGCACGCTGTTTGTTCGGCGTAGCCATGCCCCGTAATTTCTTTCACCATCTGCGCCAGTTGTAGCGCGCTTTGATAGGTTTCGTCCTGTTCAATCCCCCGGGCAAAGGTGGTGGCGGCACCGTGTAAGCGTGCCGATTGGCCGTTTGAGGTCGCGGCAAAGCGGTCCAGCGCGTCCCCGAGCAGTGCCGTTAGGCTTTGTTGGTGGCGGGACTGTTCAATCGCCACCGCCGCCTGATTGGCAAACAGGGACAGGGTGTCAATATCCTCGGGACGGAAGGAAGGCGCGCCCTGTTTATCCAAGAGTTCCAGTACCCCGATGATGCGGTCATCATAAAAAAGGGGCACACATAAAATACTGTTGGGTTGATACCCCACATTTTGAGCAATATCCGATGCGTGGCGCGGATCATGTTGGGTATCCGACACCGCCATCGGTTGTCCGGTGACGGCGACCAACCCCGCAATCCCGTGTCCTAACGGTACCCTAAAGCCCTTAACCGCCTCCCCTTTTTGCCCGATCGCCACCTCAAACCGGAGATATTCTTCCGCTTCATCAATCAGAAAGAGCGCGGCGGCATCGGCGGCAATAATGTCGGCGGCCGTTTCCACAATCATTTCCAAAAGACGGGAATGGCTGACCGGTGCACTCAGGTTGGCGGTCAATGCTGTCAGGGTTAACGCATCCCGCAATTCTCTGGCAAAGTACTCGTCTTCCAAACGGTATTGCAGACGCTCAATTTCTTTTTTCTGATGGGCTACGGTTTCGCGCAGGAGGGTAACTTCGTCGTGCATCATAGACCTCGGGAAAGAATCAATGGGACGGCTCTATGGAGGGAAGCACCTTCAGGCACATAAACGCACCAGGGCTTCAATGTTGTGAATAATAATCTGATACTCGCCGGTGACCGACAGATAGCCCCGTCGTTTGAAAGAGGCAAAGGCATAATTAACCCGTACGCGGGAGGCTCCGATTAATTCCGCCAGATCGGTCTGGGTGAGCCGCATCGGGATCATGACAGCGCCATCGTCCAATTCCATACCGTATTCGCGGATAAAAATAAGCAAGCGGTGCGCCAAGCGTCCGGGAACATCCAGACGCAACACCGATTGCATATAGTGGTTTGCGGTTTGGAGGCGACGTTGCAGAATCTGGACAAGGTTATAAGTAAGCGGGGGCATGGTTTGCAGGAAGGATTGAAAGGCATCCTGGCTGAGCCAGAGTAGCGTCGTCAATTCGACGGTTTCGACCATCGTGGCGTAGGCATCATAACGTTCATCCAACAGAATATGCCCGACCACTTCCCCCGGACCCAGAATAGCGAGGGTGACTTCTGAGCCATCTTCATGCAGGGTTCGGATTTTGAGGCTTCCGCTTAAAATCACGTACACGAAATCGGAGGCACGCTCAATGGTCATAATCGTGGTGTCCGCCGGAAACGTGCGCGAACGACAACAACTTGTGACCTGATTGAGTTGTTCTGGCGACAGGTTATCGAAGAGTGGAATTTCGGTTAATTCGACGTTTGCATTGAGACCACGCACAATCCACTTTCCTCGTTTGGGGGTTGTTGAAATCGCTGGACGAAGAAAAGACCACTGAAGCAACGGTCGTGTCAAGGTGGATGTTTATACAAAAGTATATCCCTTTCTTAAGATGGGTGATACCCAGGTGAACGCGGAACGTCTCGACTTTTTTATCCGGGATGGGGTGCCGCTACACCCTCGGGCGCCAGGTAGCGTCCGGGGGCAAGAATATGGTGCGGATCAAGTGCTTGTTTGATTCGGCTCAAAACCCTCGTGTTTGTATCCGCGTCTGCCATTGAGTGGATGCTATACCGGTAGGGGTAATAGCCCGCCTCGGCTCCGCGCCGGTGCAATTCTTCCTCACAGGCAAGGGCACGTTCGTCATCGCCGGGACGATCACGGTCGAACATCAGCGCGCATGTGATAATCATGGCACGTTCTGAAATGCCTTTCAGGGCAATGTGAGGTTCAATCCCGTACCGGTCCGTGGTAGCTTCAATGAGCTTCAGAACAGCACTCACATGATGACCGCGAAAGGGTACAACCGGCGCGTACCACAACACCCCGCACCCGTCACGATCAGGGTCAAAGGGGGCACGTGGCGGGGTGGTTTTGCGCCAGTAACTGGCGTAAATGGGATTATCTTCAGCGAGCCGTTTTCTCTGGCTTGCCATCATCTGTTGGGCAAGCCGCGCCAAAGGATTGTCCGGGTCAAAGCGGGGGGCACCCCCGTGAAAATCAAAAAAGAGCAGTTGCGCGGTGAGCGGTGTCAGTTCAGCCCGCAAGGTTTCAGCAATGGCGTTGCCAATCGTGGGGGTGGGTGCCGGTAAGTCCATCCACCCTGTCCAGGCAGAAAGCCCCAGGGCGGTGCGGAGGGCAGGTAGCAATGCGGGCGTGAACGGCACCTCCGGTGACGGGTGTTGCATGAACGATGCCATCACGCGAATGGTATTGTAGAGCTGGACCGGTGCGTTTAAGAGTCCTGCCAGTTTCAGCTGTTGCAAGCGGTCAATCAGCGGCGCAAGGGTATTGTCGTCCTCTGCGGTAAAAACGACAGATTGCAGGAACCCCGGAATCGGCGTGAGCCAACAGGTCATTTCGGTCACGACTCCAAAATTGGATTGAGCGAACAGCCCGTCCAGATCCGGGCCGCTCCCCCACCGGTGCACGCTGGCGGCCCGGGCATTGGCAAAGCGTGCAAAGCCGGTGCGTAAAATATCCCCATCCGGCAAGATGACTTCCAGAGCGCAAACATGTTGCCAGCGGTCAGCATACAGCCCCCCTGCCAGTCCCCGTTCCAGCGCGTTTCCGATCAAACTGGTATGGAGACTACTGCCCGTTGGCGTTAGCATTAAGCGGGAGTCCCGTTCGCGCAAGAACGATTGAACCTGCCCGAATGTAACACCCGGCTCCACGGTGATGGTTGCCAGCGTTTCGTCAAACGCCACAATGCGGGAAAGCCGCCCTAAATCCAGCAAAACATTGCCATCCGTAACCGGGACGCGGGACCCGTAGCCCCAATTTTTGCCGGTACTAATCGGATAAATGGGGATGTGATAATGGTACGCAATCTCTATACAGCGTTGCACCTCAGCCCGGGTTCCCGGACGCAAAATGGCCGGAATCTGTTGGGTGGTGGTAAAAGTGGCACGTTCCGCCTGATACCGTTCTGATGCATCTGTGATCAGATATTCATCACCAAGAACCGTGCGCCACGCCTGTAAAGCCTGCGTAAATAGGGGCATAGAAGGGCTGAAGGTTAAGTCCGACGAAAATATTTCAGCAGTTGTGGGGATGTTGCTACAGGTTCGTTGAAAAACTCGAGCGATTGTAACGAATTTTATTGAAACAACAAACGCTTCAGCGTACAGCAACCGTTTTAATAGGGCGACTGTTAAATTAGTGACACCCCCCATGGGAAAGGGTTTGTCTGTTTTGCCCTTCCTTCATTGTAGGGGTAAAGGGGGTGCAACTTATTTAACAGTGTCACTGCAACCGATTCAATTGGTAAAGGGGTGCCTCCACAACGTATAGTGCGCTCATCGGTTTGACTGGACGAAACAAACCAACAGATTGCATCCACACCACTTTTCTGAAGGAGCCTACCATGAGCGACCACATCACCAGCGACTTGATCGAACGCCAACGCACCGTTTCTGCCGCCATTGTTGAAAAAGTGTTGAACGACCCCGCCTTCCGCCAGCGCCTGGTAGATGCCCCGGAAGCCGCCCTCCGCGAAGCCGGATTGGTGGATGATTTGCAAGGGCTGACCACCGATATGCAAGGTGAAGTTTCCGGCTACGCCCAGGAAATTGAGGTACCGGGCGAGTCGCAAAGTTGCCAATGCTGTATCACCGTTCTCTATTAAGCCTTAGAAAACCACCAGGACTCATGCTTCAATTTGGTACGGCGAAGTGTGAGTCCTTCATTTCGTTATAGGAGCACCCTTTTCCCATGAGCGCCCATACCACCCCCGATGCTCTTGAGCGTCAACGCACCATTTCCGCTTCCATTGTCAACAAAATTGTAACGGATGCCACGTTCCGCCAGCGGCTGGTCAATAGCCCCGAAGCCGCCCTGCGCGAAGCCGGATTCTTAGACGAATATGTCGCCCTCCAACATGAATTGCAGGCGGACGTGACCGGCTATTCCTTTGAAATCGAAGGGGAAGCGGCACCGGAAGAGAGCCGCTCTTGCCAGTGTTGCGTTACCGTTCTGTACTAAAACGGTTCGACATCGGGGGTATGGCCACGATAGAGCCATACCCCTGCTTTAAACTCAATTTATCGTCTTTGCCCCACCGGCACTCAAAGGATAAGGAGCATATTGCTGTGCGGTTGACTGACCCGTCCATGACACCCCGCGCACCCTCGCGCTTGCTGTGCGAGTGCTATCAACCCCTGGCTCCGCTTTGTGCCGCTCCTTCTCCGCTTTTCCTGGCACTGGATACCACAACGCAATCCCTTTGTGTCCTAAAACAAATTAATAATTTACCCCTTGAATCCGTTGCCGTCCGGGAACGGGTGCGGGACCTGACCGGTACGGTCACATTCAAAGATTCATTTACTTCAACCGATGGCACTTTCCTTGTTTTCGATTATATCGAGGGAGCATCCCTCGCCGCCCGCCATCAATCCTTACTGCGCCAAAGCCAATCGCTTACATGGGAGACGGTGCTGGACTGGGCCATCCGCGCCGCCCGTATTGTCGCGGACTGTCATGCGGCGGGGGTCGTGCATGGGGCGTTGAAACCGGGACACTGGTATCTTGATACCAACGGTGAGTTATACCTTTTAGACTTTAGCCATGCCCGCCGCACGACCCCGGCAACGCACCAACACCTTGTCGCGGCGGACATCGCTGATTTTGGCACATGGCTTTATACCCTTGCCACCGATTACCCGTACCTGCCCCCATCGAACCCGCCCCGCTGGCAACGTCCCCGTCCCTCGCATCTGAAGCCGACACTACCTCCCGATTTTGACACCTTGATTATTGGATGTTGGAGCGAAAGGTTCGCAGATATGCGGACTGTGGGCGCAACACTGTTACAGATGCGCCCTACTGCGCCCACCACTCCTTACCCTGTGCAAAAGCATCCATCGCCGCAAAGCAACGCCTTAGACGCACTTCAAACGACGATTGTGGAGATGGGCAATACCCTGGCAGAAGAGATTTTGGTGGTACGGGAAAATCGGACGCTTTATGACGGCACTGCCGGAATGCTCAGGGTGCTAGCCTCCCTCGCGGAAACGGTTGCGGTTCCTGCGTGGCAAGAAGCCATTTGGACTTCCGCAAACCGTCTGGCACAACAGCCTATCGGCAAAACGGTAAGCCTTTATCATGGCGAGGCAGGGATAGCCTTCGCGCTGGGTTGTGCGGCACGTCACCTTCATTCCCCGCATTTATATGACCGTGCGGTGGAACGCGCCCGATGGGTCGCGACCCGACCGATTGCTCATCACGATTTGACACGGGGTGCGGCGGGGCGGCTCCATCTTTATCTTGCGTTGTGGCAGGCAACCGGCGAACGGGAGTTGCTGAACGCCGCCCACGACACGGCGGCATGGCTGATTGCCCACCGCCAAATGGATGAAATGGGGCGCGTCTTCTGGCATACCGCGACCCCGCAGGATCCAGCCCCCGGCGCGGGCTATGCACACGGCTCGGCGGGCGTGGCGGATATGCTTCTCGCGCTATGGCAGTCAACGCAAGAGTCCCGCTACCGCGAGATAACCACGGCGGCGGCACAGTGGCTTGAACATCATGCTGTTCCCATTGGGAGCGATGGAACGTTGCTTCAATGGGCAACCGTCCCGAACGGCCCACAGGTGACCTATTGGTGTCATGGTGCCACCGGAATCGCACCTTTCTTTTTCAATGCCGCCCGCGCCGCCCTCACCCCGTTAAGTTCAGACTTTGCCCGCCGCGCTCTGCTGACAGTGGCGCAGCGCGGTGCTTCCCTTACGCCATCGCTCTGTCATGGAGTGGCTGGCACATTACGCACCCTGTTATACGCCCATTTTCTCATCCCCACGCCCCATACCCTTGCAGAATGTAGAAGGCTTGGGGAGGTGTTGCTTGCCTATGCGTACCGGGAAAACCACCAAACCTTTACGCCCTCCGATCTGCTTGGTGCGCCCCATCCCGGCTATATGACCGGCTACAGTGGTGTTGCGCTAACGCTGTCGTTGCTCTATCAAACCCTCACGTCAACTATAAGAGAGGTACCTTATGTCGCTTGAAGATTTCCGTGCTACCGCCCAGGCTGTTGCCGACCGTGCCAAAAATGACCCTGCCTATCAACAACAACTGCTGGATGACCCGATGGGGATGCTGACAGCGGCGGGATTGCCCCGCGAGATTGCCCAACAAATGCTGGATGCCGATGCCGAACCGGATGTTCAGGGCTACAGTTTGCAAATTGAAACCGGCTGTAACGATACCACCTGCTGGACAAGTGGCTGTCCCGGTTCGTGCTACATGACTGCCTGTGGTACGACCTACGCGCCGATGTAATTCACAAACATTGGCCCATCAGGAAATGGGGTAAAAAAAGGATACCGGAATCTGTAGGGGCGGTGGACGATCCCGCGCACCGAACGGGCAACCACAAGGGTACGCCCCTACAGATTTAACCCATCGCCATCATTCCTACGCACTTCACTAAGGATATAGGGGTATGTATTTCTCACGCAACGATGACCGTACCGAAAGTTGTTTTATGACCATTCTGGAGGAATCCGGGATAGTCCACGTGAGGTCCGATATTGCCTATCAGTGGGATTATCACCCCGAAGGAAGCTGGCTGGTGGTGCGCCATCCGGATGCTGAAAGTTTGGAGCAAGGGTGGAAACTTCACATTTCCGCCAATCTGGATTCCGCGCCGGAGGTATTAAGGCGATCCCTTAAAGTTCTGCTTGCTGATCCGGTTGCGTTTAAGGTAGCACGCTCTCCACAGTATCTGGTCGGGTTGAATCAGGGCGAAGGAGGGATGAGTCAGATAGGGAAATTTATGACGATCTATCCTGCCGACGATGCTCAGGCAGTGCGACTGGCGATAGCATTGGATGAGGCGACACGCGGACTAGCGGGACCAACCATTGCTTCAGACCGCCAACTGTCCCCCGGAAGTCTGGTTCATTATCGCTATGGCGGCTTTCGCGGCATGAGCTATCTGCAAAACAGCATCGGACAAATCGTCTCCGGCATTCGTGCGCCCGACGGCTCCCTGGTTCCCGACCGGCGTCTGCTTCAATTTCAACCGCCCACATGGGCAGAAGACCCGTTTGAAAAAGCAGGCATGGTGACACCCGTGCCCGCCCCCCAAAAAGTCATCCATCGCCGCTACCTGCACCTGACAACGATGTACCGTTCCTCACGGAGTGCGGTCCACCTGGTCGTGGATGCCGCGGGCGGGCGTCGCTGTGTCCTCAAGGAAATGCGTCAGGATATGACCTTTGCGGAAACGGGAATCCCCATCAGTGAAGGCCTGCGGCGTGAAGTGGCAACGCTCCGTGCGCTTGCCCCCGATCCGCGTTTTCCCGAAATATTTGAACTCTTTGAAGAAAACCATCGCCTCTATATGGCAATGGAAGATGTTGAAGGGCAAACCTTTGAAAAAACGGTGATCGCCATTCGCCAACAACACGCCCTTCCCTCTAATAACCAGTTGCGTCAATGGGGGATTGAGATGGCGGAGCTGGTCGGCTGTATTCATGCCACAGGGTACGCGTATCGTGACCTGAAGTCCGCCAATCTGATGGTCGCCCCCGAGGGTCGCCTGCGTTTGATTGATTTTGATTTAGCGACACCGTTGGGCGAATTGCCCCTCTCTCCCGGTTCCGGCACACGGGGCTATATGACCGAACGGCAAAGCAAAGGGGGCGAGGCGACAGAAGCAGATGATCTTTATGGGATCGGGGCATTATTGTATTTTGCGGCAACGGGCGCGGAACCTTCCGT
>CBKYSX010000048.1:0-11934 GCA_966690745.1 uncultured Ardenticatenales bacterium | reverse complement strand
TTTATTGATGAACTTCACAACCTCGTTGGCGCGGGCGCGGCGCAAGGCGCAATGGATGCCAGCCAGATGGTGAAGCCGATGCTGGCGCGGGGCGAACTGCAAGTCGTGGGCGCAACCACGCTGGATGAATACCGCAACCACGTTGAAAAAGACCGTGCGCTGGAACGCCGTTTCAGCCCTATCTTTGTAGATGAGCCAAGCGTTGAAGATACGATTCTAATGTTGCAAGGGTTAAAATCCCGCTACGAGCAACACCACAACGTTACCATTTTGGATGATGCGTTGGATGCCGCCGCAACCCTCTCTTCGCGCTATGTCACCGAACGGCATTTGCCTGACAAGGCGATTGACCTGATGGACGAAGCCGCCGCGAAACTCCGCGTGGATACTTTCAATATGCCGCCGGAATTGCGCGACCAAAAGATGGAATTGGACGGGCTGACGGGTAAAGAAGAAGAGGCGTGGCAAGCCCGCGAATATGAGCAAGCCGCCCATATCCGAAGCCAACGTATCCAGATTGAAGAAACCCTGCGCGAAGCAATTGAAGTATGGCGGCGCGAAAGTGGTCTGGATGATGTGGTAGATCGCGAAGATATTGCCGAAATCATTGAAAGCTGGACGGGGATTCCGACCAAGCAAATGCTCCAGACCGAGCGTGAAAAACTGCTCCACATGGAAGAACATTTGCACGAGCGTATGATCGGGCAGGACAAAGCGATTGAAGTGCTGTCTGATGCGATTCGCCGCGCCCGCTCCGGCTTGCGTGATGCGAAACGCCCAATGGGGAGTTTCATCTTCCTCGGACCGACCGGGGTTGGGAAGACCGAATTGGCAAAAACGCTGGCGGAATACCTGTTCGACGATGAAGACGCGATGGTGCGGGTGGATATGTCGGAATTCAAAGCCAGCCACACCGTCAGCCGTTTGATCGGGTCGCCTCCGGGATATGTCGGGTATGGCGAAGGAGGTCAATTGACCGAAGCGGTACGCCGCCGCCCCTATCAGGTGGTGCTGTTCGACGAAATCGAAAAGGCGCACCCGGAAATCTTCAACGTACTGTTGCAAGTGTTGGATGATGGTCGCCTGACCGATGGACAGGGGCGCACGGTGGACTTCCGCAACACGGTTATTATTATGACCTCGAACCTGGGCACCAAGTACATGACCAAGAGTACCGGTCAACTCGGTTTCGCCGCCGGGGAGCGGGCAGATATGAAAATCGTCAATCAACAAACAATTGAAGACGATTTGAAAGAAGCCTTCCGCCCGGAATTCTTGAACCGTGTGGATGAAATCATCATCTTCGATCCGTTGACCCGTGACCAAATCAAGGAAATCGTGGCGTTGCAAGTGACGAAATTGTTGAAGAACCTGAGCGAGCAGAAACTCAATATTGAATTGAGTGATACCGCCAAGGAATGGTTGGGCGAACGGGGCTATGATATTCAATTCGGGGCACGTCCCTTGAAGCGGGTTATCATGCGCCAGATTGAGAACCCGCTCTCCAAACGGCTCCTCGCGGGTGAGTTCGTGGAAGGGGACACCATCCATGTGGATGTTGCCGCCGACAACGAAAGCCTGACCTTCACCAAGGTTGAAGTTCCGGCAAATGCGGAAGTTCGGACCGAAATCGAAGTTGATGCCTAAATAGCCTAAAAACGAAACCGCGCCACTCAGAAATGGGTGGCGCGGTTTTTTTATTGCTTCGTTGCGATCACCCAGCGATTCCAGCCGGGGCGTAATTCGGGGATAAATTTGCGCCACCACGCCTGATCCACGATTTTGCACTGAAAGCCCAGCCCTTTCAACAATTCAATTGAACGCTGTTCAAGCTCCCGGGAATGGACTTCCAGCACAAGGCGGGTGTCGGGGCGGGACAGCACTTGTATTCCGCTTAATAGAACATCTACCTCGCCGCCATCTACATCTATTTTGAGGGTGACGGGTGAAGGAAGCGATTCGGCAATGGAATCTAAGGGGATATGTGCCTGCCCGATAAAGCCCGCCATCCATCGGGTGCCTTCTGAGGAAAGGTTGTTTAATGCCAGATTCTGATGGAACAACGCTTCATTTTCGGGGATGGCATCACAGCCCACCACATGCAGGGTCGGTTTCAGCCGTTTGGCGAACACCGGATATTCGCCATCGCTTGCGCCCACATCTATGAACGTTGCCGATTCCAAGACAAAGCGGCGCACGATGGGGGATACTTCCAATTCTTCCAATCCGAGAATCCGTTGGCTTTTATGAGCAGGGTCAGTGTAATAGCGAGTGCCGCGTAGCGGACCGGAAAGCACGGTAAAGGGTTTGGCATGGCTTCCAAATAGCAGATTTTTGAGCGGACGAAAGAGCCATTTTTTAACATGAGGGGGGATTCCATATTTCTTTACAGGGCGACATTAGAGGTTTCAACTATAACAGGCTTACCCCTTGCGACCAATTCGCTCTATAAATTTCTGCTCGTCCACGATTACCCGTTCGTGGCGGCACTCCCCGATTTTCTCTACCTCGTCCCACGCCTCAATCGTAAAGGTGAGTGTGCGCCCCTCTACTGTTACCAACGTCGCAACGGCGCGAACTTCCATCCCCACCGGGGTTGCCGCCAGATGGCGAATTTCGACAAGTGTTCCAACGGTGGTTTGCCCTGTGTCCAGATGGGGCGCAACCGATAAGAAGGCGGCGGTTTCACACAATGCCACAAGCGCGGGCGTGCCAAAGACCGCCACCCCGCCACTACCCAATGCGGCGGCAAGGTGGTGGGGTTCGACAATGTGGCGGTGTTCGTAGGTGAGCGAAGGTGTAAGCATAATTAAGGTTAGAATTCCCATTCCGGGTCAACAACACCCTCGTAAATGATGTTAATAATCTCTTGGCAAAAGTAAGTTTTTTGCCTGGTACTTGTATATTCTTCTAAAATACCTAACTTTTTTAATGCTTCAACATAGCGTTGGGCAGTTTTAAAGTCAATATCAAAATTTTCGCGCATTGTTGTAACCTGTGTCACCGGAACTACAAAGAGGCTATCCACTACTGCTTGAAGGCGTAACGAAACATTTTTGTTGAGGCTTAATAACTTCTGGCGGTATTGTTGCCATGTATCGAGCAATTTTTGGCATCGCTCCGCAGTATCTACAGCTTGCTCGATTGCACCGTGCAAACAAAATTCAATCCAGCTATCCCAGTCTCCTTCAGTACTTATATTAAACAAATGCTGAATGTAGAGGTCGCGATTGGCATCAAAAAAAGCACTCATATAAAGAAGCATATTTTTTAGTCCGCATCGTTTGGCAAGCAGAATCGCTAAAAATAAACGTCCTATCCGCCCATTGCCATCGTTAAAAGGGTGGATAGCTTCAAATTGATAATGAAGGATAAAGGCATCTACAAGAGGATCGTCTGTGCAAGGGCGGCTAAAATAGGATTCGAGATTCTGTAGAAGAGCACTAACTTCATAAGGAGGAGGCGGCACAAAACGAGGGGGGCGACCAATGACAACATACCCATCACGGAAGGCACCCGGATTTAGATGTTCACCACGTACCCCATCTAGTAAAATCGAATGTAATTGGCGCAGGAGCCATAGTGATAGGGGGACATCAGCTTGAACCTCCCTAAAATAAGTAAGAGCCTGTCTATAATTGGCAACCTCCCGAAGGTCGCTCGTAGGGATATTGCGAATGTTCCCAACTTCTTTATCTATTTCAAAGAGTAATTGTTGTTTAGGTGGGGTAATTGTTCCTTCAAGTTGAGAAGATGCCTGTGCTTCACGATGTTGCAATGGATGAATAAATAAATTGGGGTTAGGGAGTAAAGTACCGATTCCATCTAATTTAGAAATTTTAGCCCGTGCTTCTGCAACCAGAGGCCACAAACGACGCGGGATTTCCCACCGGGGTGGCAAAAAATCAGGCAAGAACGCATGAGTGATGGTACTTGATACATTGACCTCAACCAGAGTTCCGGCTTTATGTTCGCCAAATTTTGAGAGATTCATCTTTTATACCTGTTGGTTGTCGTGATTGGCATAATAAAGCAAAAATGCCAACGATACCCAAATCCATTGGCAACCTGCCAATGAAATTCTCGCCCGTTGGCAAAACAGTCTTAAAATGCCAATGAGTACGGGTTCAATTGGCATTATACACGAAAAATACCAACATCAATACGTGATTTATAACTTTCGTTCCCCAAAACGTTCTTACTGTATCCAATGCAAACAGGCGAACCGAAAATGAAAATTTCTCAATCCCGTCTCCGTCTAAATCCGCTTCTTGAATATCAAGGATTTCGCCCTAAATACACCAGAATCTTGAAGGTATACCAGCCGTTCGTCGGCATAGTCGGCATGAATACTGGCGGATGTGGTTCCCTTAATCGTCTGGCGACGCAGAAGGGGATACAACGGGCGAGATAGGGGGAGAATCTGTTGGAATGAAGCACCAATTGGAGAGCCGCCAATCATAAGTTAAATAGTCAGCCGTAAAACTTAGTTTTGGTATCCTACTATCGTCTATAGGGCGTTTGGTATAGCCCCGTAACAACTGATTGGCAATCTTACACGCTTTTTGGCTGTCGTGATTACTGTTCCACGCAACTATGAATCTCTTGGCGGCATTAAGAAACTCATACCCGTAATCATTGGAAAAGTATTTCTCCATCCTTTGGTAAATCAAACCCGTCTTCCTGGTTTGCCCTTCTGCATAATACAACGTGAGTAAGCGGAAATGGGCAAATGCCCACTCGTTTTTTCCTTCAATGTACGCAAGTTGTAGTTGTAGTTCCCGTTCCCTATAGGTTTCATCCTCTACTGTAGAATTGTTTGTAAGCCGGGGGTGGGGTAATACAATAAAATCTTTATTGAAAACAGCGATTTCATAGAGACCGACCGCACGGATAATATCCGAAGATTTCAGTGCCTCATAGCCATCTTCTATGTAATGCACACGAGTTACAGGGTCAGATGGTATTCTGGAACTTAATACATAATTTTCTTCCTTAAGCGCATACGTTTCGGTAACGCGCCGATGATCACCGGATTGTGGAGACGAACGGTGACCCTCCAACACGATCTCTTTCGTACCGTCTGCGTCTACATCCTGCACCATCCACCGCACAGGGCATACCAGACGCACATTATCAAGAAACCACTCTATTTGTGCATCTTGCCACCCTATAACCCAAAATTGTTGATCATATGCTGACCCTGACCAAGTTTCAGTAAGAATAACTTCGTTCTTACCATCGTGGTTCAGGTCTTCAATTGTAATAATTTGGGGGTCGTATTCATAAGGACCATTCATAATCCAATCGGCAAAACGATAGCGACCTTCTATACAGGACAACAATGCAATCCCGCCGAAATGTTCATAGCCCCGCAAGCGAACGGCAATTAACAATTCTTTGCTTCCATCTTTATCCAAATCATGTTCGCGCACCGATATTTCGGCGTCTTGATTACGCCATAGATCTTGCAATCGTAAGGGGTCGCCTCCTGCGTTAAGAAATTCCAATGTGCGGGTTTCAAATTCGCCGATGGTAAACGGCGGCTCTAAGAGAGGGAGAAAAATTTCATTCCGTTCGACATCAACAATGGAATCGTCCGCATCTGTGCGGATGGGACAATGATCCGCTATAGATGTGGGTGTAGGGGTGGCAGAACCCATAAAGGCAGATGCCGTGTTTGGGTAGATGGAAGCCCACATAATCATACTGCCCCATGCCAGTAATCCTACCGGAATTGCCATTCTCCGTAGCATGAACCCTCTAACCTTTCGGTCTCGCTGACCCTAGCGTAACAGAAACACAACCATTGTCACTTTCATAGCATATTACTATTCAATCCCTATGATAAGAGAAACCAACCTAAAATACCGCTATTTTTTCCCTACCATTCCCCTACAATTTTTGTATCAGCAATCCCTTCAAAACTGATGAGTTCCAACTTCATCGAATGTGCTTGTATAATGGGACAGTTAGAAAATTTGAAGTTACAAACCAACGGGTATTAACGATGACCTGTACTGTTGAAATGCTCCCCTGTGATCGCTGTGGGCGGGAAGTTCATTATTTTATGATTCGCGTGGTCACGAGCGAAGGGGAACGTGCCTTCGTCTGTGCGGAATGTGCCGGTGAGAAAGAAAGCTCCCAAACCCCGGAAGCCGCCGTCGCCTGCGATTAATCCATCCCCGGCGTTGCTTCACGATGCGTTAGAGGTTGCCTTGTATGCGGGGGAACTTCTGCTTCGTAACGGGGCGGAAACGTGGCGGGTGGAGGATACGGTGGTGCGGTTGCTCCTCCAATTCGGGGCAAAGGAAAGCGATGTGATTGCGACGGTCACGGGGATTTACATTTCCGCCAGCGATGGAGCGCAGTGGCTGACACGGGTGCGGCGGGTACGTCCGGGAGGGATTCATCTGGCGCGGATAGATGCGATTAATGCCTTATCGCGGCGGACGATACAAGAGCAGTTGCGCCCGGCACTGGTGCAGAAGGAATTACGCGCCATTGGTGACGGGACCCTGCTGTATACCATCCCCAGCCAGATCGCGGCGGGGTTGGTGACGGCGGCGGGATTCACCTTTCTGTTCGGCGGGGCATGGCGCGAATTGTTGGCATGTTTACCAGGGGCGTTGGCGATTACCCTCGTGACTTATTTTCTGCCCCGCCTCAAAGTTCCGGCATTGGCAATCACCGGGGTTGCCTCGTTAGCAGGCGTGCTTGCCTCGATTCCCTTCGGGCAATGGTTGGATACGGGGCGAATGGATGTCGTGATTCTTTCAACCGTGGTTTTGCTGGTTCCCGGCGCAACGATTGTTTCCGCCATCAGTGATTTGCTCGGCGGGCAACTGCTTTCCGGGTTGGCGCGGGGAGCCGCCGCGATTCTCACCGCCTCTGCGATTGCGGCAGGGGTGATTGTGGGGCTGGCGATGACAGGGACGACCTTATAACCTATGACCCTCTTTGACTTCTCTCCCGCCGTTGCAACCCTCTTTGGTGCCGCGTTGTGTACGTTTGGCTTTGTGATTGCAGGGCAGGCACCGCGCCGCTGTGTGTGGTATGCGATTCTGGTGGGCGTGGCGGGGCAAGCCGCCAGCCAGGCGGTGCGGTACATGGGCTATACCCCTGAAGCCGCCGCCTTTGCCGGAGGGTTAACGGTGGGGGTGATGGCAGAAATTGGTGCCAGAATTTTTCGCGCCCCTGTGACAGTTTTTACCATTACCGGGTTTATTCCCTTAGTTCCCGGTACGCTCTCCTTCCGTTCGGTTGCCACGTTATTAGACAACCAATACATCGAAGCGGTGGTCTTTGCATTGCGAACGCTGACGATTGGCGGGGCGATTGCGGTGGGGCTGGCTGTGCCGACAGCATTCCATCAAATCGGAGTGCGTCAACGGCGCAAGTCTAGATAGGAAAAATATGTATACCATTCGCCCCCATCGTTTTGATGATAATGATTTCCGCGCCCAACTAGAGATACATCGTCTGCTATGGCAAGAGTACCCTTTTTCGATGGAAGAATGGCGACCCCCGATTGAACGGGCGGCGGCAAACCCGAAATACTTCCATCATGCCTTTGTGGTGGAAGATGCGGAGGGAGCCATTGTCGCAACGGGGATGTACGCCGAGCAAGAAGAAACCTACAGCCCTGGAACCTATTGGATGGATATCCGGGTACACCCCGACCATCAACGGCGGGGGATTGG
Source organism: uncultured Ardenticatenales bacterium (assembly GCA_966690745.1). Classification (GTDB taxonomy): domain Bacteria; phylum Chloroflexota; class Anaerolineae; order Ardenticatenales; family Ardenticatenaceae; genus CBKYSX01. The sequence continues at coordinate 4,231 of CBKYSX010000048.1, read as the reverse complement.
GGGTCAGGCATACGACTACATCCTCAATGCCGCCGAAGCACGGGGCGAACCGACATTGCAGTCTCTGCTAAGTGCTACGCGCACTGACCGTCCTCATTCCATGCGCTTTTTAGAACAACGGGGCTTTACGGTTGGATTACGCACCAATGCGTCGGAATTGGAGGTTGCGGCGTTTGATTATACCCTTTATGAACCGTTGAAGCTCCGGTTGGCGAGTGAAGGAATCCGTTTTGCGTCTGCCGCCGAATTAGAGGCAGAGAAATGGCATTCATGGCGGCGAGACCTATGGAAATTGCACCAAACCTTGCTTGTGGATGTGCCAAGCGTGATTCCGTACGTACCGATTTCTTTTGAGGAATACGAAGCTCAGATTTTGCAACACCCCTCTTTTCATCCTTCCGCCTGTTTTGTGGCATTGGATGGAAAGCAGTTCGTGGGAATGAGTTACTTACGGATACGCAGTGAAAAGCCGGAGGAATTGGAAACGGCTTTAACCGGCACCTTACGGCATTACCGGCGGCGGGGGATTGCCACCCTTTTAAAAGTGATGGGAATTGACTATGCGCGGGCGCAAGGGGTAGCCACGATTATGACGATGAATGAGGAAAAGAACCCGATGTACCAATTAAACGTGCAGTTAGGGTTCAAACTGTTGCCTGCGTGGGTCACGTACCAACGTATCTTTAGAAGTAGTTGAGTGGCAAAATTTCAAATAAATGATATGATATAAAGACTACTGTTGGATGGAATGCGACCTCCGACAGCAGATGCCCTTCTTTTGGTAGCGCAGAAGAAGGGCGTTTTTATTTGGAAAGTTTCCAGCCCTTGTGGCGTTGAATCGGAATATGCCAGTGCGCCGCCTGCTCCAAAAGCACGTTCAGGCAACGGGGGCATACCCCATCGCTTTCTAAGGTTTCCGATTCATAGACGGTGCGCCACATCCATAGTTCGGGGCTTTCACAGCCGGGGCAGGCAGGGGAACAATAATGGATCGTGGCGGAAATTTTGGGATACCGCATCAATGCCGAGTTATACCCAAAAGTAGAAAGCAAAAAATATTCGAACTGCGTACCTTTTGTACAATGTTGTAAATCGGGTCTGGTGTTCATAGGGTTATACCGATGCTCAACGCACGACGTTGTTCGCATTAGAGAAAAAAAGGCGCAAAGCGCGCCTTTCTGAAGAAGTGGGGTGAGCCTATATCATTGAAGCGCAAGGGTTCAACGGTGGTGGGTTTCCATAGGACGGTGCTCCGTTTCCTTTTGCTCATTCCCACCATCAGTAGAGGCATTTTCAGCGGAAAGCCGCTTTTTCCTCCTCTCGTTGGCTTTGGCAAGAAGTGCCCGCACTTCTTCGCGCACAATGCGACGAACGGTTTCTTCATCCATGTTATACCACCTTTCCGGTGTGTTCCACCGCCATTAGTATAGCCAATTTTCACGTTTCGCCCTAACCTGTTCCATAAGGCGAAAAGGGAAAGCGTGTCATAAACCCGGAAACCGGTATGCTTCTGCTATACTTTGAGGGGTAGGGCATAGTGTGTGATCCTACCTGACGATCATCGTTGCACCGTTCCAAATCAGGAATTATTATTCCATTATGCGCCGCACGATTCTAAATATTATTGGCTTCGTCCTTGTCGCGCTTACGACGATTGTGCTGTTAATGCTCTATCAAGCATGGCAGAATCGCCCCGTGTTGGGCAATGACCCCGAATTGGTGGGCAATCAGGCACAAATTGAACGGGTGCTGAGTACAACTGAATTGGAATTGGCAAGCGGTGAAACAATGACGCTGGGGGGTATTAGTGCGCCGCGTAGCGGGGAACCGTTTGCGGAAGAGGGGCGGCTGGCGGCAACCGCGCTTGCACAGGGGCAAATCGTACGGGTGGAGGGGGTTCCTTCCTCCGCCTATGTCTATCTGCCCGACGGGCAACTGCTTCAGGCGGTGCTGATTGCGGGGGGCTATGCTCAGGTCGCGCCGGATGCCCCTACGGATGAAATCGGGGAAAGTCTGCGCCTCGCTCAGTTTGAGGCACAAGCAAACAATCTGGGCATCTGGACAGGGCAGGTGCGGGTTCCGTTGCCCACCCCCCGCGCTACGATTGAACTCGCCTGCGTTTCAGAAATGGTGCCGAATAGTATTGATGGCGACGATGCGAGCGAATTTACTGGTGATCGCCAGACGGTGGTTTTTCAGCCGACCCGTAGCGTTCAGCGTAGTAATGGTTTTACGTTAACAGGGGACGGAGGCAATGATGGTTTTGGAATTGTGATACCCAATACCCTTTTGGGCGCGGCGGGGGATTCGATTGCCCTCGAATTTCTCAATCGCTGTGTGGTGGTGACGGGCACGATTCAACGGGATGTGGCAGGGAACGGGGCGCGGATTACGATTGAACGGACGGAGGATATGATTATTTTGCGGTAGACCGTGAGGTTGAAGCCTCACACTGATAAGGCAAGTCGGCTGAAACCGACTAACGGATACTGTCTTTAGCCTGCTTGAGCAGGCTTGCCATACCAGCATGAGGTTTCAACCTCATGGCTCATTAACCCTGCTTCCCCTCTTGTGCCGTGACGTACTCTTTGATATGATACTTTAGTACTACTTGATCCGCTGCTCCGCACCTCTTTACGCCTACACCTTCTACAACTTCATATTCATCCATCTCGCCTGAGAGGACCCCCTATGCCAAACCGCCGGTTTGCCCCCCTGCTGTTCGCCCTCATCTTGCCGTTTCTTCTCCTTAGCACCCTCTCCGCCACCTTTGCCGAACGGGAATTGATTACAACCGAAACAGGCATTCCCCCCCTCTCTATGTTAAGAGAAGGGCAGAGGGGTGAGTTTCATAGTGAGGTTGCCCCGGTGGCAGGTCCACTCGCTCTACCTGTGTTGGATACCTTCCCGAACAGCTGGCATACCTATGCGCTGGGGCTAACCTACGTTGAAAACTTGGACCTCATGCTCTATGTTCATAACCAATACGAGGTGGACCCGAACACCATTTGGATGGTATCCCCACAGCCACCTTATACTCCGACAGATTCCATCAACCTGAGTGCGGAAAATCCGGGCTTTCCCGTGGCACTGAACAATCGCGGGGGTGCCGTCTATGACCGTGAGGCTGACACCTTCTTCGCACTGGATTTTGACGGGGATCAAAGCACCCGTGACGATAATATTGTTGAAGTCGAATTCGGGACGATTATTAATGCGTGGGAGACGGATGGGACAAGCAACGACAGCACTGATGGCAGTGAAATTGATGAAATCTTGGATATGGCGATTGTACCTGACTTCGACAACCGCTACTTTGTCACCAATGGAACGAACACGCTCTATGAAATTGCCCTGACCCGCGCCGGGGTATGGACCGACAACAGCTGGAGCACCGTTGCCACCTGTGCCCTGCCTGCTGATATTCAGGCAAGTGGCATTGAGTACGATTTATTTAGCGGGCGGTTACTCGTAGCGGATAATGACAGCGAACTCCTGACGGCGGTAAAGCCCGACTGTGCCCAACCGCAGCAATTCCTCTGTGATGGTCCCGGCACCTTCCACACAGGGTTGGCAATCCGAATCGTTTCAGATGCAACTACACAACGAGAAATTTGGGTGACCGACCCCATCAGCAACCAAACGACCCGCTGTGCTTACGGGTTGACATTGGATGTCACGGTTGGTACCGACTCCGGTGTTTGCGCCACCACCGATGTCATCAGCGTCACGGCAGTCACCGATGTGACCTATTGCTACAACGTTACCAACCTCAGCCCTGTCTCGTACAACCAACATGATTTGGCAGACAGCGAATTGGGAACGATTCTGACGGACTTTCCCTTTACCCTTGTCCCGGGTAGCAGCGCCTTCATCACGGTAACCACCGCCATTACCGCCACTACGGTAAACACCGGAACGTGGGTATCTCAAGCCACCAATGACTATAGTGCCTTCCCTTTCGCCAGTTCGTGTTTCGTGCCCGATTTAGGGACGCTGACCCCCTTAAACCTGACCGATGATGCAGAAGCAAACCTTACCCTGCCCTTCAACTTTACGCTCTATAATACCACGTCGAATCAGTTAAGAGTCGGTAACAATGGTGGCATTCTGGTGGGGGCAACCACGGGGGACATCTCTGACGCGAATACTACCCTGCCCACCAGCGCACTGCCGAACGCGATTTTACCCTATTGGGATGACATAGATGATGAACAGGGCAATGTTTATC
>CBKYSX010000047.1:0-11967 GCA_966690745.1 uncultured Ardenticatenales bacterium | reverse complement strand
AAGGAAAAGCGGGCGGCAGAAGCACGGTCAAAGCCGCGAATCAGCACTGTAGCAATAGTTGCGCCGGAACGGGAAATCCCCGGCGAAATCGCAATGGCTTGCCCCAAACCGATCAGAAAGGAATCCATCCACGTCATGCTTTCAAGGGCACGGGTGCGTTTCCCCAGTGTTTCACTCACCCACAATATTGCGCCGGTGATTAGTAGTTCCACCGCCACAAAAACGGGTGCGCCGAACAGGGCTTCCAATGGCTCTTCAAAGAAATAACCCAGCAATACCGCCGGAATGGTAGACAACACCAGCAACCATCCCAATTTGGCATCGGCATTTCCAAAGGGTTTGCCTTGCGCCAGTGCCTGAAAAACCCCTTTCACAATTTGCCACAGGTCCTTGCGATAATAAATGACCACCGCCAGTAACGTGCCGTAATGGGTCATCAAATCGAACGTCAGCGAGGGTTTGTCCCATCCTAAAATCCAGGGAACCAGTACGAGGTGGGCAGAGCTGGAAATCGGTAAAAATTCCGTCGCGCCCTGCACAATGCCAAGAATAATGGCTTGAATAATATCCATAGTCAGAGTAAAGAGGGAAGAGTAAAGAGCGAAGACTTTTCCTTTGCTCTTTGCGCTTCTCTCTTATTTCTCAATCTTCAGCTAAATCCAGCGACGACACCAGTTCGCGCAGGAACAGTTCGGCATCCGTCACCAAGCCCACTGCCTGCCACGACCCCCGGTCTGCCAGTTTGGTCACAGTGGCGGGATTAATATCTACCGCCACCGTGCGAACGTGGGCGGGGAGCAGGTTGCCGGTGGCAATTGAATGGAGCATGGTACAAATCATCAACACAATGCCCGCATTTTGTACAGCATCCCGCATTTTCATCTGGGCTTCAATCGTATCGGTAATCACATCGGGCAAGGGTCCGTCATCCCGAATGGAACCTGCCAGCACCAGATCAATATCGCGTTGAATCGCTTCGTACATTACCCCTTTGGTAAGGATACCTTCTTCAACCGCAGGGCGAAGCCCTCCGGCAAGGCGAATCGTGTTGATGGCACGCATGTGGTGATGGTGTCCGCCATCCACCGGAGCCGAGGTGTCCAGATTGACCCCCAGACTTGTCCCGAACAATGCCGATTCCACATCATGGACGGCAATCGCATTGCCACCGAGCAGGGCATCTACATACCCGTTCTTGATGAGGGTTGCAAGGTAGGGTCCCGCCCCCGTGTGAATAATCGCGGGACCACCCACTACGACCACCCGTTGCCCCCGTTCCTTCACCTCACGCATTTCGCGGGCGATGTCGTGAATCACCAATTTTTTGGGTTTTTCGGAGGACACTTCGGAGGACATGAAGGAAAAAATGTCGTCGCTCTCGCGGGAGCGTTCCAACGGTAGCACCCGCACTCCTTCATGTCCCACAGCGATAGGGTCGCCTGCCTTCACCATAATCATGGGGACGGTGTGAGCGGTGCGATTCTCGCGGTCTACGATAATCGCTACATCCATTTCCGTTCCCGATACCGACACCCACTCCCCATCCAACCGTATTTGTGTATTCAGATTGGTGGTGCTGTAAAAGTCGGGGGGCAATGCGCCATCCCGCGGGGCGGGTTTGGTTTGTATATCCCCGGCTGAAACCAATTCTGCGCCGAAAGAGGTCAATTGCACCAGAATCTGATCCAATTGCTCATCGGTGTCGGCGTTGATGCGAAGCCGCGCCCACGACGGATCGTTTTTATGTTTTCCGACTTCAATTTTTAACACATCAAAGTCGCCGCCCAAATCCATCACCGTATCAAAAATACGGGGGAGAATGAGCGAATCAATAATGTGACCTTGTACGGTAATTTCTTCACTAACAGTCATAAAGCCTCGGAACAGTGCGTTTTTACAGGCGAATGTGGCAGGGTGAAACCCCCACACCGGCGGAGAAAAGGCTATTCTATCAATTTACGCGCCTTGCGCCATTTGGTATTGACAGTAGGCATATGCCCTCGCTATCATATTCTTTTATCAGCAACGGTGGCAAGATTTGTTTTGCCATATGAAGAGGTATTATGACGACAATCACCTTCCAATTGCCCCCGGCGTTAATGGAACGCGCCCAAAAAGTTGCCGGAGAACGGGAGCTTGATTTGGACGCACTTGCCCTTGAAGCATTTTTGGAATATTTGGAAGAACAAGAGGATATAGCGTATGCAAAAGAACGACTGGCTCTAATCCGCTCGGGCACAGTGAAAACCATTTCCCTTGAGCAGATGGAAAAGCGTTTGTTTGGTAATGAAGAAGCGTAATGAAAAATGACATATACGGTTCTGTTTGATGACCCTGTATTTGACGAATTAGACCAATTGCCCGCGAATTACAAGCGGCGTATTTTTGATCTCATTAAAAGTTTGGCAACGGATCCGTTTCCCGCGAAATCAAAACAACTGGAGGATCCTCTTGATCATTTGTATCGGATTCGATTGGATAAATGGCGCGTGGTATACGAGGTAGACGAAGCAGAAAAAACAGTAGTAGTGGTTCGGGTTATGGAAAAAACCGGACCGGAAAGCTACGAAGGGTTAGCTTCCTAAATTGTTAAGCCCTTGCATTGACCAAACCTCTATCAGAGACTAAAATACTCCCATCTGTCACGAAAATTTAGGGCGTTGGCGAAGTGCGGGCGATTTGCCCGCATTTTGGTGAATGCCTCTAATCAAGAATGTCCTGTTTGCCTGCTAAACGTCCGGCAAATAGCACACCCCAAGAAAAACGATGTTTGAAGATCTAAGCGATAAGCTCCGTACTACTTTCTACAACCTGTCCCAAAAAGGGCGGCTCACCGAACAGGATGTGGATGTGGCGATGCGCGAAGTGAAATTGGCACTGCTGGAAGCGGATGTCAATTTCAAGGTGGTGCGTGAATTCGTCAAGGTGGTAAAAGAGCAAGCCATCGGTCAGGAAATTCTGAAAACACTCAACCCCGGCGAGATGGTGGTCAAGATTGTCTACGACGAACTGGTCCGGATTTTGGGCGAAGCGGGGCGGCTGAACCTGAACGGCAAACCGACTGTGATTATGATGGTCGGGTTGCAAGGGTCGGGGAAGACCACCAGCACCGCCAAAATTGCGGGCTATCTGAAAAAACAAGGTTACCGCCCGATGTTGATTGCCTGTGATACCTATCGTCCGGCGGCGGTGAAACAGCTGGAGGTGGTCGGGGCGCAGGTTGGGGCAAAGGTCTATAGCGAAGGAATCGAGCCATCCCCACCCCAAATCGCACTACGCGGGTTACAAGAGGCGGAACGGAACGGTTATAACGTGGTGTTGGTGGATACCGCCGGACGTTTGAACATTGACGAGCAAATGATGGAAGAGCTCAAGGAAATCAAACGTTTGGTGAACCCTCATGAAGTCCTCTTTGTTGCCGATGCGATGACGGGGCAGGAAGCCGTGAATGTCGCCAAAGACTTCCACGAGCGTGTCAACCTGACAGGGGTCGTCTTTACCAAGGTAGACGGGGATGCACGGGGTGGGGCGGCACTTTCGATTCGGGAAGTCACGGGCGTTCCGATTAAGTTCCTCGGGGTTGGCGAAAAACTGGATGGCATTGAACTGTTCCACCCGGACCGTCTTGCCGGGCGGATTCTGGGGCGCGGGGACTTGCTTTCGCTGTTAGAAAAAGCGGAACTGGCTTTTGACACCGATGAAGCCGAACGGATGGGGTCGCGCCTTGAACAAGGGGAGTTCGATTTTGAGGATTTCCTTGCGGCGATGGCGCAAATGAAAAAACTGGGTCCCATCACCAAAATCATGGGCATGATTCCGGGCATGGGGGACCTGGCGCGTCAATTAGAACCGGGGGTGATGGAAACCCAAATGAAAAAGATGGAAGCGATTGTGCAATCCATGACCCGCGCCGAACGGCGCAACCCCCGCCTGTTGTTAAAGGGGCAAAGCAGTTCACCCCGCAAAAAACGGATTGCGCGGGGGTCCGGCACCGAAGTGCGGGATATTAATGAGCTGGTGAAGCAGTTCCAGGAAATGCAGAAAATGGTCAAGCAGATGCCGATGCTGATGGCGGGGAACAATAAAAAAGGCAATCGGCGTGGCGGCAACGGTGGCTTAAAGTTGCCCTTTGATATTCCCGGATTGTCCTGAGAATAAAAAGCCTGATAAGGGACAACCACCGGGTTGCTCCTCTGGACATAGATATAAAAAGCGGGGTGCGGAACATTGTTCCGCACCCCGCTTTTTGGTTTCGGAATACACCCGTCAGGAGCCGTATTGTTTCGGGTCTAATTCTGCCGCTACCCGGTGGTCGTCGTCGGCGCGTTTATGATCACCAATTGCCTGATAAGCCCGGCTACGTAAATAGTAGGTCCGTGCATGGGTGGGTTCATAGCGCAGAGCAAGGGTCAGGGAGGCAATGGCTTTAGTATATTCACCCAATGCCAGATAGTTTGCGCCGCAATATTCATGCGCCCATGCCCATTGCGGTTGGTCGTGCAGACAAATCGCAAGGTCGGCGAGGGAGAGCGCATACTCTCCCCGTTGGTAATAGAGGATTGCACGGTTATACAACACACCGTTATGCGTCGGGTGAAGGGCGAGCGCGGCTTGATAATAGTCCAATGCGCGTTGATGGTCGCCCAATTCAGCATAGGCATGACCCAACCGTAATGAATAATTCAGGATAGACCCCGGCTCCAGTTGGTAAGCACGTTCGCTATCTTCAATCGCGCCCAGATAATCGCCCACCGCCCCTTTATACCATGCCCGTTTGTAATAGGCGGGCGCGTAATGGGGGGATAAGCGAATGGCGTGTTCATAGTCGGATAATGCCCCGGGCATATCCCCGATTTCCTGCCGGGCTTGCCCGCGCATCAACCATGCATCTACATACGTGGGGTCGGCAAGTACCGCTTGATTGGCATAGGTGAGCCATTCTCCCCGTTCATTCTGATTCCCGTGCATAGCGGCTTGGTTGAGAAGGCGTTGTGCTTGCTCACGAGGCGTGGGAGTCATACGTCACCCTTAGTGCGAATCTACCAGTTTCAGGTAATCACTATCTAACCGCACGGCTTGATTAAAATCACTTTGGGCAAGGGCAGGTTGGTGTAACCGTTCATAACAACGTCCGCGCCAATAATAACTGTCCGCTTCATCAGGTGCGTAGCGGATCGCCCGGTTAAAATCGTCCAGGGCTTTTTGAAAATCTCCTAAATTCAAATACGCACGCCCGCGGTCCCGCAATGCCCAGCTCCATGTTGGTTGGAAACGCAAAATGCGATTCAGGTCGCTCAAAGCCTGGTCATATTTTCGTAATTCTAAATACAAACTGGCGCGATTGAAAAGCGTACCGCGATTGTTCGGCTCTACATCCAGCACACGGTTATAAAACTCAATTGCCCGTGCGGTGTCCCCTTTGGCACCATATGCATGACCCAATCGGCGGTAATAAAGCAAGGTCAGCGAGGGGTCAACCTGCATGGCATGGGTCGCATCTTCGATTTCGCCATCCAGATCCCCCATCAATCCCCGTACCCATGCCCGCCCGTAATAGGCACGTCCGTGTTTAGGGTCAATTTGAAGTGCTCGTTCAAAATCGGCAAGGGCGTTATGCAAATTGCCCGTTTCAACATAGCCGTGTCCGCGCAATATAAGAGAGGGGAGGTGGTGCGGGTCTAATGCCAGAGCCATCGTACAATGTTCTAACCATTCCTGATAGCGGTTTAGTTCCGCATACCGTTCGGCTTGCTGGAAAAGGGCTTCAACCGATTGCGACATACCACTACACCTCCTTGGGGGACTAAAGTCTGTTGCGCCTGATAGCAATTTACCGTTATTTTCTTAAATCTGCCAAATTTTGCAGTTCGCTATGGAAGTTATCTAATAAGCTGTTTGTCAACTCCTCAGAAATTAATCCTTCATCCGTAGAAAACCCGACGACTACGGTTCCATTGTAGCTTAAGAGGCTAATTCCTAAGCCGCAATTTCCCGCCTCCGGAACCCAAAACATCAGTTGACTAATCGTTGCTCCCGCAAGGGTAAGCGGTACTTGCGGTCCGGGAACATTGGTCATTACGGCGGTAATTTTAGTGCCTAAGAACCATGCCAGCCCTCGGGCGACAATGGTGGGTAAATAGCCCGCCAACCACAATACGGCAAATGTAATGAGGGCTTGGGGCGAACGTTTGAGCGCACTCATCCGTTTTTTCAGCACTTCCAGCCGTTCCATCGGGCTGGATACGCCTACAGGCAATTGTAAAAACACCAACCCGATATGATTTTCCAGTTGGGGGGTTTTGCCAAAGGCGCGAAGTGCCACCGGAATCGCGGTTCGTACTTCCCGAATGCCCTGCTCTGCCAGTAACGGATGTAATGCGCCAGCCACCGCTGCAATCAAAACATCATTCACCGTGCTGTGCGTGGCTTTGCCAATCGCTTTCACCTCTTCCAATGGAATTGGTTGTGACCATACGGCGCGTTTTGTGGTGCTAAGCGGTCCGCGAAAGGGGTTTTTGCCTTCGGGCGGCATGAACAACAAAACAAATGGTGTCACCAACAGGGATAATGCAAAACGGAACGGTTCATACCACGCTGGTTTGGGAGAGCGGCGGGTATGGATGGGCGCGTCGGGCATTCCCTGAGTCAATGAGAGTAAAAAATGCACCAATGCCGCCCCGTCGCCGATGGTATGATGCACCCGAAAGACTAACGCTGTTCCGCCGGTGGCTTCTTCAATCAGATAGGCTTGCCATAAGGGTTGATCAAGGGGGAAGGGTTGGCTCATCAATGTTCCCACAACTGCCTCCAGCATTTCAAAGGATACCGGAGCGGGAGTAGGGTACTCATGAACGTGTGCCGCCACTTCAAAATCGGCTACGGCTTCCCAAAAGGGAAAGCCAATGCTTTTGTTCACCACACGACTGCGAAACTGGGGAAAAGGGGCAATCCCCCGTTCCAGGGTAGCAATCAAGGTCTGGCGGTTAATGGGTGTTTCAAAACGCAGAAGGGCGGTGATGATGACTGGATTGGCGGCATGGTTCATCTTCCACCACGCCGCATCCGTGCCATATAAAGGAAAAGGTGTGATATTCATCTTTGGTCAAAACAGGTGTGGATAAGTATAGTTAAGGCAGTGTATACCCGGTAGAGCATAGGTAAACAAGGGGATATGCTAAGAATATTTTACAGACCAATAGACTGGTATCACCCAACACTCATGCCCATACGTCATTATACTGTGCTTTGCTTGATAGTCGTGTGATAGTGCCGTGCCATCACCATCATCCAGTGTGACAACGTGGGGAATTGTTCGTCTGAGCCACAAGTCATTTATTAACTGCCGTTATGACCATCCGCAATCGTCTAACCCTCCTGTATAGCTCTCTATTAGCGTTGGTGCTAATCGTTTTTAGCATGGGGCTATATTGGACGCTGAAGTATAGTCTGCACCAGCAAATTGACAGCCAACTGCAAGCTCGCGCCGATGAAATTCAGGCGGGGATATTGTTGGAATTGGGGGCGCAAACCAGCCCGGTGCTCGAAAACACCCTGCGGGATAACGGACAAGATTATTTCGAGAATCCCGGTATCTTTGTGGAATTTAGCGACCAACAGGGCAATGTCACTCTGCGCTCCCCCAATCTTGGGACCATTGTAATGCCCACTGATGCGGCGGGAATGCCCAGCACTCAGGTCTGGAGTACGGTCACGGTAGAAGGGCAACCGGTACGGCTGTTAAGCGTACCGATGACGCTTCCGGGTGATTATTCGGTGGTCTTGCGGGTGGGGACTTCCTTAGCCCCTGTGCAACAAACGCTTGATTGGTTGGCACTTTTGCTTTCTATCGGAACGGCACTTGCCACCGTCTTTGCAGTGGTGTTGGGGTTGATTGTTTCGGGACGTGCCCTTTCGCCGATTGCCTCTATGAGCAGTAAGGCGCGGGATATTGTTGAACATAAACAATTGGATACCCGGTTGCCGGTAGTGAACCCTGAAGATGAATTGGGGCAGTTGGCAATGACCTTTAATGAGGCACTGGCACAGATTGAGCAATTGTTCCAAACTCAACGCCGTTTTGTTGCCGATGCCGCCCACGAACTTCGCACCCCGCTAACCAGTATTCGCGGCTATGTCAGCCTGCTCAAACGGGGGGCATGGAAAGATGAAGAGGCGCGGGAAGAATCGTTGGGCGTGATTGACTACGAATCGGGGCGGTTAACGCGATTGGTGAATGACCTGTTGCTGTTGGCACAGAGCGAAAACAAGACCTTGGAAATTATGGAACGTCCGGTAGCCCTACTGGAAACTGTTACCTCGATTGTCCGCCAACAGGAACGCTTATCTCCGACCCACAAATGGATGTGGCAACCCGCCGACAGCCCTGTGATTATGGGGGATGCTGACCGTCTGCATCAATTGATTCTGAATCTGTTGGACAATGCCCGCCGCCACACCCCGGAAGGCAGTCAGGTCACCGTCAAACTGGCACAGGTCGGGGCGAATGCGGTGCTTTCCGTTACCGATACCGGACCGGGCATTCCGCCGAAAATGTTACCCCATCTCTTTGAACCCTTCTTCCGTGCCGATTCTTCCCGCAACCGACAGGGAACGGGACTGGGATTGGCAATTGCCCAACGGTTGGCGGAGGCACACGGCGGCAAAATCGAAGCCACCAACCACCCCGATGGCGGGGCACAATTCACATTAACCTTGCCTGTTGCGGCAGAAGAAAAAGAAAGTGGAGTTCCTTTAGTGTCGCCCCGCCCCGCCATCCAGCCTGCCGAAAGCTTTGGTCGTTAAAATTACCTGCTTTCAAAGTAGATACGATACGCCCTTCAAACGAGAAACGAACATTCAAATAAAAAAAAGCGGGAAACGGTACACGTTTCCCGCTTTTTTTATGGGGTTGGAGGCAATGAAAAATGGGCTATACCTCAATCTCTCGGGGTCGCCAAACATTGAGGAGTACTCCCTGTACCTTCGGCGTGAGCGATTTCCAACTCTCTATTGGTAACTCAATATGAGCCACCGCCGCCGTTGGCATTTCTTCCACTTGCCCCGTCAACATAAAAATCAAATCCTCCAACCCCGGATTGTGCCCGACCAACAACGGGCATTCCTCTTCATCCGATAGCGTAGCAAGTTGTTGGATGTAGTCGGCAGGGGTTCCGTGATAAAGTTGCCCGTAAATGGCAATATCATCCTCGTATCCGCACGCTTCCGCGACCAGTACGGCAGTGGTGTGGGCGCGAGTGGCAGTGGAGGAGAGGACAATATCGGGGACAATCCCCAGATCACGAAGCATGGTTCCAATGCGGGGGGCAGTCGCAAGTCCACGTTCGTTGAGGGGACGGTCGTGGTCACTCACATGACCGTTCGACCAACTGGATTTGGCGTGACGCATGATTAAAACGGTTTTCATGAACGCTCCCGGGAGGGTTAGCGGCACATTTCTATGAAATTACCGTGCCAGATAATTTCACTCGACCACTAACACTCCATCACTAAAATGAACCGTCATGCCATGAGGTGGAATGACCCATGACGGTTCGGGGATGATGCTATGGGGATGGTAGGCAACTGCACGATTTGCGATAATTGGTGGTTTGTCACCATCACCCCTAAATGTGAAAGGCATACCAAACGCTTCCGCCGCCCGCATGAAATTCCATGTATGAAGTCCCGTCCACGAAGCGGGAATGCTAAAATCATGCCCGGTTGGAAAGGTCTGATACGTTCCGCCGGGGGGTTGCGGAAAAGATTGCGGCTTTTCCGCCCCCTTATGTTGCAATATCTGAACCAACAAATTGCCGCCTACCGTTCCGGTCAGCGTATCCAACACCTCCATCGTGGCACCGTCCGGTAAGGGAAGTGCCTGTTGGAGATAAATGTTGCCTGCATCCCATTTGTGCGTCATCGCGTGAATGGTGATGCCGGTTTCGCGCATTCCGGCGTGGCGTTGCCAAAATAGGGGTGTTGGTCCGCGAAAGTGGGGTAACAGGGAGGGATGAAGGTTCATGCCGCCCCAGAGCGGAAGTGCCAGCAACCTGTCGGGTAAGCGTGTGTGCCAACACGCCACCACAATTACGGTCGGGGCGATTTCCGCAACGGCGGCATACGTATCATCCCACATAGCAGGATGTTGCCCGTTCGCACCACATCGGAAAACGGGAATAGCCTCTTCCCACGCACGTTCAACCAACCCGTGCGCGACAAAAGAGGGAAGCATGAGTACATCGGAGGCAGGGGGACGTGGGGGAGAATGTTGATGCCAGCCCGTACCGGACGCGCCCGGCAGAACCACCCCCGCTATCGCAATGTTGGCGGCGCGGAGTGTCTGGAAGACGCGATATGCAAATGTGCCCGCCGTTCCCCACAACAGAACACGCGGGGCATCCCATCTATCCGTCACAATAGAACAATACCTCTATTTTGGAGTAGAATACCTAAGACAAAAGGACTAGTAAATCGCCCTATTGGGTCATTCGTATTGCAAGTAATGGTTATGTAGTACCTCTTTTAACAGAAAGAGGGTACTATTCTATCCCACACATAAGGGAGCGTTCCTATGGCAGAACCACGAATCGTCAACTGTGTAAAACTGGGTCGCCCGTTGCCGGGACTTATCGCGCCGCCCTTCCCCGGTGAATTGGGGCAACGCATTTATGACAATGTGTCCGCCGAAGCGTACCAGCTGTGGCAACCGTATGCCACCTTGCTCATTAACCATAACGGATTGAGCCTTGCCAATGCGGGACATCGCCAATATCTGTTGGAGCAAATGGAAGAATTTTTCTTCGGTGACAACGCCGCCATGCCCGAAGGCTGGGCACCCGAAAACCAACCAGGCACCAAGGGTGGTGGCGGCGGAGCCAAAGGGGGCGGCGCACCCCGTAGGAAGTAAAGCGTAATTGAGAATTGTGAAACGAAAGATCGTTTTCACAATTCTCAATGCCCACTACTCAACCTTCTATGAAATCATACGGAGACATACTTCTCCTTGCCTGTTACGAAATGGGGCACCAACCCCTCTCGCTGGCGTTGCCGTTGGCGTTTTTGCGGCGGGCGGGCTTTGACCCCGTAGCCATAGACACCTCCGTACAACCCCTAGAGGATGCCGCGATTCGGTCAGCACGATTGGTGGCGATTGCGATTCCGATGCACACTGCTACGCGGCTGGGGGTGCAACTTGCGACACGTGTGCGCCGGGTAAATCCGCAGGCGCATATTGTCTTTTGCGGTTTATATGCTCATCTGAATACCGAACTGCTCTTGCCAAACTATGGTGATTCGGTGCTGGCAGGGGAATATGAGCAGGAATTGGTGGAATTAGCAGAATGGCTGGGTGCGGAAAGTGGGAACGGTGGTTTAACCACAGAGAACACAGAGGTCACAGAGAAGGACAAACACGGTAGGAGCGGGTCAGGGAATGGCAAAACATCCAACATGGAACGTGTGACCCGCCCGTCGTTGACCTCACCCCCCGACCCCCTTTCCATCATGGAGAGGGGGGGAACGGCGAACCACCCCCACCTCCTCTCCCAAGAGGGGGAACCCGACCCTTCGCAAGCACATGTAGATAGCCCCACCCCTTTAGGGCGGGGAAAACGGGAAATGGGAAATGCGAAACGGGAAGAGGGGGAAGACCCACGCCCGGTTCTTACCAAATTGGATTTCCCATTTCCCGACCGTTCGACCCTGCCCGATTTGAGCCATTATGCCCATTTTCGCATTGGAGATAGCGTGGTTCCGGCGGGGTATGTAGAGGCAACGCGGGGCTGTCTTCATACCTGTTTACATTGCCCGATTACCCCTATCTACGAAGGGCGTTTCTTTATTGTGCCGCGGAACGTGGTGCTGGCGGATATCCGCGCACAGGTGGCGGCAGGGGCAAAGCATATCACCTTTGGCGACCCCGATTTCCTGAACGGTCCGCGCCACAGCCTTGCCATTCTGCGGGAGATG
>CBKYSX010000046.1:0-11980 GCA_966690745.1 uncultured Ardenticatenales bacterium | reverse complement strand
GATGACCTCGACCACACTAAATATGCACGGGAAGTCGAACACGACTCCCCTGTAGGCGATGACCTCGACCACACTAAATATGCACGGGAACAGCTGGTTGACCGTGTAATCTCAAAGTTTCAGACAGTAAATAAACGCGTATTTGATATTTCGGTAGAAGAAACGTTAGTGTCTGTTTATGGAATGGTTGAGCGGACAATACCAGATGCCCCTTGGGAAGTAAAGGTGGACTTAGTCGATAGAATTATAAAGGCATTTGGAAGTCAACAGCTAGAGAAGAATATCGAACATTTTAGTAGGAAAAGTTAATTGATATCCCTAATTAGGTTCAAACTAAATATGCGTAGTAGACAACTTACGTTATTTTAGTGCTTAATATAAGAGCATCTATGACGCACACAATCTGCCATTTTCCATTCCCGTATTGATTTACTGTACGTTGCTCAAAAGTTAAGCAAGGGAGTAGAAGTTGCCTTCCCGTCCGAACCTTTACAAACTTCTCAAACCTTTACTCTATTGAAATATGCTTCTTTTACGTGGAGTTTAGGCCAGTTTATTCCTGTACGAGAAATCCATGAATCTGAATCCACAAGTGTTGTTAATTTCAATGCCTTGGCCTTACTATACAATGCCATCCATACAAATTTCTGTGCTTAAGGCATATTTGTCATTACACGGCATAGATGTAGCAGCGTCGCACTTTCACCTTGAAGTAGCGCATTGGTTAGGCTATAAAAACTATAATGCAATTTGGGGTGATTTTTTAGAAGATGGTGAATCTTTGTATGGTTATTTGCTTTTTCCCGAACAACAAAAAAAGGTCTTAGCGTCGGAGAATTTACTTAATAAACGTCTAGAAGTTAATTCTATACAACGCCTTAAAATACCTTCAATCGAATTTTTCTCGGCATTCGATACAATGCACGACGATTATTTATCCCAATTTGATTGGCAAACTATTAGACTCGTAGGATTTACACTGAATTTCGGTCAGACTCTCGCCTCTATCTATCTCGCAAGTAAAATAAAACGACTTAACCCGAAGACCCAAATTATTTTCGGTGGGGCTGAAGCATCTGGTGAATTAGGTGTTAGTTTACTAAATAACTTCCCGGAAATTGATTATGTGTGTAATGGTGAGGGTGAAAAACCTCTTTTGAATCTTGCTTCATGGTTAATAGATAACACAACTTCATCTGTACCTCCATTTATTAGAGGAATAATAAACAGGACAGAAATTTCAAATTTAATCTCTTTAGAGTCGGTTGGAAACCTCTATTATTCAGATCAAATCAGGGATATATCAAATCTTCCTTGCCCAGACTTTGAAGACTATTTTGATGTTATACAACACAAACTAGACGGAGATTTTTCGATTTGCTCAACTTTACCACTCGAAACATCTCGTGGTTGCTATTATTCTTGCAATTTTTGCGCCCTTAACTTACAGTGGGAAAATTTTAGAAGCGTAAGTGCTCAAACAACTGTCCTCAATATAAAGAATTTATCTAAGAAGTATCAAATTCTAGAGTATTTCTTTGTAGATAATATAACTCCGCCCAATATTTTAGAAATTTGTAATGAAATTGTGTCTTTGGGACTTGACCTTTCTTCTTTTTATGAAGTGCGAGCAAACTTATCATTAAATCATTTTCAGGCACTTAAAAAAGCGGGAGTGATTAAAGTTCAATTAGGAATAGAAGCGTTCTCTTCTAGCTTACTTAAAAAATTTAACAAAAAAACAACAACTATATATAACTTGCAGGGTTTAAAAAACTGTTATCAGTTAGGCATCACAGTTTTGGGAAATTTAATTTTGGACTACCCATTTGCAGACGCGAGTGAGGTCGAAGAGTCATTGAGGAACATTGATCTTGCCATGGCATATCCTCCCACATTAAGTTTCTCTGTCTTCGCTTTAGAGGTAGGAGCACCAGATTTCAGAGATGCCAATGCTAAAAATATTCAGATTATAGGTAACTATCCATTATACAAACGTGCATATCCCGAAAAGCTATTGAAAAATTTATCTCTTCCAAGGAAAGAATTTTACTATGACTCCGATTCAATAGACTGGAGTCCTGTACAGTTAGCATTTGAGAATTGGAAAGCCAATTATGCATATATGCAACAAAATTATGGTAATCTAGCCAAACCTTTAACCTATAGGGATGGACAGACTTTCATAATAATTCAGGATCTAAGGTTTAAGAAGAGGAAAAAATATCGGCTTTCGCAGCTGTATAGAGACATATACCTAATTGCAGATCAAGTAACTTATATGCATAAAATAATTGAGGCTTTACCAAATTACAATGCTTCAGAAATTCAGGATGCAATTAAATTTTTTGTCTCGTCTAAATTAATGGCACAAGAGAATGATCGTGTACTTTCTTTAGCAGTAAGATGACAAAATATTTAAGCAAACACAATAATCGATTCGTCCTTTCACCGCTTACGACCTTACGATTTCGCATGGGTTCGTTGTACCTAACATCTCCGATAAACTATAAACTAGTGAGAGTAACACCTTCTGAACTATCGATTCTATTATTTTTGACTACTCCAAAAACATTTGAGGAATTAGATTATTACTCGAATCTTAACGACTATGAGGTAATGGACTTCATTGATTCCTTATTTAGAAATGGGATATTAATTGTAGTGCAGGAACAGGGCACATTCGAACCTAGGGTTGATGTGAAAACTGGAATAACTACCTCTTGGTGGGATCCTTCGGACTTATCCTATTATGATATTCGTGTACATCAAATACTACAAGTTCTTTATGGAAATTCTGCAACGCTTTTGAACAAATCGTCTATAGATAGGAACGGGCAACCTATTCCTTGGTTTTCTTACCCAGCAATTGAATACTTAGATAGGCTAAATTTGTCTGATAAATCAATTTTTGAGTATGGGAGCGGTTCATCAACTCTATTTTTTGCTACAAGGTGTAAAAGAATTATTTCTGTTGAACATAACGAGTCTTGGTTCAAAAAGATAAATGAGTCTACATACAATAATGTATCAGTACTTTATAGACCAAATGAAGACGAATACATAGGTGAGATTAAACAGTATAATGAAAGATTTGATGTTATTGTAATTGATGGTATACCTAGCAGTCGATACGCTTGTGCTTGCCTTGCGGTTGACCACTTGGCTGAAAATGGATTTCTTATACTTGACGATGCTGCCATGTATAAAGATGTGGCAAATTTTTTAACCTCTTTTGGGCTTGTCCAAATCGATATGTCAGGTATTGCTCCTCTTGAAGATTATGTTCAAACTACCTCCTTTTTTTTCCATCGGAACATAGACCCTATATTTTTTCGGGACCTTAATACCCGTGCTCCAAAGGGTAGTCCTGGCACTAGATGGCAGTAATGAGAAAATAAAACTTCAATCCAAGTATTTGTGTTGACCAAAAACTTTGTAACAACCTCCGTGATTGTTCCTTGTTACTTGAAGCGTCTTTGGTTAGACTAGCAACAAAGATGGCGAGGCAGTGTGGGTTCATTGCGTTTAACTGCCAAATATTACTTTAGATCACCTTCTGACCTCCGGTGACCAATAGAATCGCGCCCAAGTGGCACACCCCGCTGTGCCGTGAGAGGTGCAAGGATTTACGTCGCCTTTGTGAGATCCGGGCTACACAGATGAACTTGCCGCTCAAGCGACGGATGACCATGTCATTCGATTAGAAGTGTTCAAACTTCCTGATGCCAAATGTGGCTTTATCTTACTTCCACGCCGTTGGGTAGTTGAACGCAGGGGTGGATGCACGCTTCCGCCGCAAAGCTTACATTTTCTCGCCTTTGCCATTATTATGGCTCACCGTTTCATTCAATTTTTCGCTTTCGCCTTTTGAGCTGTCATCTTGAGATTGCCATCACCCTCAGTAATCTGGCGGGACTGTACGATGCGCCTTGTCCTTGCTTAAGGAGGCAATGAATAACCTCGAAGATTGTAAGCGGGTATTGGAAAACTCTCAGAGTTCAGATGTTTTATAACACCTTCCCTCTAAATTTCATTCATCTTACTCCCGCATTTTTAGAGTTGAAAAAAGGTGCATTTCGGATATTACGTCCGACAATCTTTACTTGTCGGACTCTATAAATGCGGTAAAATTATGGTAATCTGAGCCTTGTCATATGGCGGCGCAGGAGAAAAATTTTACCCAGTGGGAGCAACAATAACGATAACTTCGAGTCCATCATGGTTTTTCGTTAGGTCATGGATAAGTCCCTGTGGATTATCAACGTATTTATCTGGATCATAGACAAAGCACACGAGCACCTTACAATCTGGATGGGCTTTGTAACGCGCTATGTCCACAATGAGTTGGTCGGCGAGGACCCCTGCTTTTAAGGTGTCCCGCGTTTTTTTGACTTCTATCACAATCTGTTCCCGCTTCAATAAAAAATCCGTGCGCGGTCTTTTCGCGGCGTGACTGGGCCCGGTTTCCTCCGGGCGAACATCATCAAAGTGCAGGACCAGCAATGCATGTAAGAGGTCCTGCACATCATATTCATCACGTATGATGAAAGCGGGACGCTCTTCGTGTCGATGTTGTAGTTGTCCCACGACTCTGTCGAAACGGGAACAAATCTTTCTAACCAATTCAATTGGCTCTGACAGGATAGGTAAAGAATTGTGAGCAGGAGTCAGCCCGTAGGTGCTAATTTTATCGGAGAGCGCCGTCAGCTCGATAACCATCCTCTTTTTGCCTTGGGTAAAGGCAGTACTCTTGTCATGCTCCGATGGCTGTGTGCTTCCTGATGTCTTTCCATACCGACCGGAACTCGCCGCTATGGTAGGCATTCTAATTGGCGTAAAACGAACTTTTTGGAAATCTTGGACCTGCTTGGAATCCTCACCAAAAATCGCTTCCAATAAATCCCGCGTGCTTCGTTTCCACAACTCGAAGGCGTTATCGATATCATGAATGGTCAGCGACTCCAATGCCTTCATTTGGGCTTGTATCCTGGCAACCGCAGTGCTGGCATTCATAGATTTCCTCACTTGAAGATGATTTCGGGAAACGGATCCCTATTATAGCAAAAATGTTCTTATAGAAACATCTCTAGCCTTACCCATAAATGGGGTAAAATACCCCTACATTATATATGGCTTAAGGAGAGAAAATGGACGCTAAACATGCCGCCCAAATTGCCGACCTCATTAACACGAGGAATCAGCTGGTAAAAAAATATACCTCTAAGGGGATTTTAGAAAGTGCTCAAAATTACCTCTATAAAACTGAGGATGGGGTAGTTGTGGCATGTATCGAAGCAAAGCGAGTACAGTGGTATCAGTGGGAAGTATGTCATTTATCTGTGCACTCCCAGTGCGAAGGGAAAGGTTTTGGGAGTTCTATGATTCACGAAGCGGAACAACATGCCATTGAAAAAGGAGCAAGAATCATTCAGTGTACTATTCGTGTGGGGAATGTAGAGAGTGAAAGGGTTTTCTCCCGGAACGGATATCAGCGCACGGTAGCGTTCTATTATCCTCCCTCTGGTAATATGGTTGCAGTATGGCAAAAAGTCGTCAGTACGAGATCGGAGATTTTTTAAGTGTTAGGTTTTCAGTAGTGATTATCCCTATACGAAAATACACCCCCTTACTTCAGAAAATACATCATGACTCCCACCCGCCGCACCAATTCCAAGTCCTTCCTTGATCCCTCCCCCACCCCACCACCTCAAGCCACCCAGAGTGATATGGAGGTCATCGAGGTGTATCTCCCTGCTGCCGCCTCTGCCTATCCGGTGGTTCCCTTTGAACACACCGTGGGTGCCCATGCCAATGCCGCTGCCTCCGCTCACCTGCTCGCGGACCATATCAATGGACTGAGTGTCTCCAGTCACCGGCAACTTGGGATTATTCTCAAGAAGTGGTGTGCTTTTTTAGAAGTGGTAGGAATTCAGCGCACCCCCGATGACCTTCGCGCTGACCCCGCTGCGTGGGGCTTTGTCTCGTGGGGGCTGGTGCAGGCATACCTCAAACTCTTGCTCAACGAGGGCTATGCCACGACGACCATTAACCTGCACTTGGCGATGCTCCGTGCGTTGATCTACATTGCCCATCAAGCCGGGGGCATTCGGGATGAGAGTGAAATCCAGCGCATTCGTACGATTCGGGGTTATGGCTCCCGTCGCAGCAAGAACGTCAACGAGCAGCGGGAAAGTGAGAATATTCCCACGCGCATTGGGACCAAAAAGGAGGAGTGGGTGGCATTGTCGCCGGAAGAGGCACACCTCTTGAAACATGGGCATGCGGACACGCCCCAGGGGCGGCGCGACGCGCTCCTGATGTGTCTGCTCCTCGACCACGGGTTGAGGGTCAGTGAGATTGCCGGACTCAAGGTGCAGGACTTTGACCTGAAGAATGGATTACTGAGATTCTATCGCCCCAAGGTAGACAAGGAACAGGTGCACCGTTTCTCAGGTGACACGCTGGGCACCGTGCGGGCATACTTTGGTGCAGGCGATGCGCCCGTGCAGAGGTTGGTACTCAGGGTGAGTAAAAAGAATGGGGAGTTGGGGAAGGCCGGGATGACCACCCGGCGCATTACCGAGCGCGTCTGCGACTTAGGGAAACAGGTTTTAGGAATTGACAACTTGCGGGCGCACGATTGCCGCCACTACTGGGCAACGGTAGCCATCCGCAATGGCACCGATATTAAGGCGTTGCAAACCGCCGGCGGCTGGAACTCCCCCGCAATGCCGTTGCGCTATGCCGAAGAGAATGCGATTGCGAATGAAGGCGTGGTGTTGTCGAAAGCTTCAGCGAAATAACATCCATATATAATGAAGCGAGTGAGCGATATTAGCAGGTGACGCTATATCGACAGCGACCCTCCCCTGCTAGAACGTTGGGGCCTACGCAAAATTATCTCGCAATGGCGGCGCGGAGTTGGATCAGATTAAAGGCTCGCTGGGCTATGCCTGTGTGTAAAACACGGAGCAGTACGTGGGGAAACCCAGCGGTTTACCGATGCCCCGGCGGATCGATTGGGGTTGCGACTCAAGGCAGAGTGATAACGAGTTTTTCGAGGGGAACTAGACACTCGCTTCATTATATAATGATACAAAAGGAATAGGTCACATGTTTTATTTAATAGTGTATAGATAAGGGGAATCCCTAGTTACAAAGGAGCAACACTATCTATCTAGTGTCTACTCTGTGATATAAATAGGTGTGGCTCGACACATCTTCTTTTGCACTGCACAGTAACATCCATAGGTTGTTTCTAGAGTGGTATTGCCTATTGAATACAAGTAGGGCGGTACGTTTCATCCCCAAAATACCTTGTCCATTCCCGCTGTGTCATATTGCGTCCTGTAAGTGCACATGCCTTATCAAGAAGTTGGTTCACTGGTAGTGGCCATAATTTAACAGTACTATTCCGACTTGCAGTCGCGAGCCACCTTGTACTATCGGTTTCATGTGAGAAGGCAATGGTAGTTATTTCAGAATCGTGCCCTGCCAAGGTAATGGGAAGGGCATTGAGGTCGTGCAGGTTCCAAAGTTTGATTGTGGCATCCCCACTTCCAATAGCAAACCAGTTACCATCGGGGGAAAAGGCGAGGCTACCAACATAAAGTATACGGGGGTGGTGGCGAACGGGGCGAGGAAGAGAAGGAGCGAAAGGGCGGAAGCGAGCCGAACCGGCGCGAACGAAGAAGAAAAAATCATCATGGTCTCCAAGATCCAGTGATCCGGGGTGCCTGCTGCGTTGCAGGCGCGTTTACGGGTTCGACCTAATGAGCACATCGTTACAAGCATCGATTCCAGTGTGGACAAGTATATCTTTGTTAAATTCAACGAGCAACCAAGTTGGTGCGCGCATGGCGGCACTTGGTGATTGGAAGACCGCACCGATACATTGAGAAACAACCTCTCCCTATAATCCTGCTGAGGCGACGGCTGTAGTCATGGCGGGTTAGCCCTACATCGTCTAACTGAGAAGGATTTGGACTCGCAAACGGATCTTACCAGTCTCTATCTGTTCGCCGGAGAAGATATAGTGAAAACCGCTCCCGAAACTCTGCGGTCGCCTGTTGCGGCTCTCCGCTTTGACACCTGTAGCCTGCACCTAGCCATGACAATCTCTGAAATGGCGGATATTCACAGTGATACGTTGGCAGGGACCATCAACGGTCCGGTTTAGTTCGCCGATACAAAGGCGGCCACCAAATTCAGTATTAACTTGCGACTGATTCTTACTCCGACAACCGCGAGCGACTCAACAGGCGATAACTATCTCGGAACTGGGTTTCTCAGCTCAAGCCTCATTACACCGAGAATTGTGGTCACCGTCCGTTTGCATGATACCCAGATTGCCCTCTTCTCAATCATCTGCACCTTAGCCGTGATCCCGTAGCCACAAAGTGGCGCGAAGAAGGCTAGAACCGTTATAATCTCTAGGGGTTGGTTTGTCATCACTCAAACCTTTCCTATCGGTTGTCGGGTTGAGAATTAGACCACCCCTCCTTTCGCACTTTATCTGTGGTCCTTGAAAAACTCGAACTCAATATGCAGGCTAGAGATTGGAATCCTATGCACCGCTTTTGCAGTCTCCTTCTCGCATTGGTAATAGCCTTGTTCGTTATAAGTTGTAGCTCAAACTCAAGTAATGTTGAAGTCGACCCCCAAGTCTCTATCAATTATGAGCCGATCATAATTCCTATTACCCTATCGCTTATTTTGCACTCCGATGGCTACGTAGCTTTAGATGTAGCTTTTGATCAAGAACTTAAAACTCCAATTGGCGTCTTCTCGGTGGGTACCAATGTCGAAGCACAGCAGGGCGCAGAGCAGGCTCGGAGTAATGCCGCGACCCTTACTGTACGGGTGGATGGAGTTGATTATATTTATGAACTAAGTAGTAATGCAGAGCCAGATGTTTCACTAGAACCGGGATGCTACCAAGAAATTCGGTTTTATCGAGAAGGTGATGACTGGTATTTTATAGCCGTTAAAGACCTTAATAATCTCAGTTGTTCAGCAACGACGATTGCTGACGATGAGTTGCCAACTTCAGAAGTACCTCCGACTGTTAATAAAGCACCGCCAGCTACAGAAGTAATTCCTACCGTCATTGCTACATCTACACCAGATCTAGCCGGATTAACGCTATATATACCGGACGCCAACTCTGAATTTCACGTCATACCGAACTTGGCGGCAGATATGCCTATTATCAGTGGAGACGAACTGGTGTACACAATTGAGATTAGGTCAGCGGGTGAATTACCGTCAGGACGTGAGTTCTCAGCACGTGACGTAGCATATACGTTTCAGAGAAAGATACTACAAGGCTCATGCCGTAGCACATCTACAGGACTACTTGAATCTCTATTTGGCGCGGATATACACGATGTGTCACAACTGGTTTTTAGCGATAGTGCACAATGGTGCAATCCTATAGCTTTACAAAATGCAGACGCTGTAACTTTGGACAAAGTCTGTAATTTAATAATACAAAGAGTCCACGCAGAACAGAACGTAGTGATCTTTACGCTAATATCTCCTTCGCCTGACTTCTTGAACGTGCTTGCCACACCTGACAATAGTATCTTGCACAGGGCACCAGCGGTAGAAAGCGGCGCCTGGGATGGTGATTGTGCCCGTTGGCAAAATTATTACCTTACCAACTAGACTGAGTAGCGGGGCAAGACGCACAATCCTTATCGGCAAAGATAATCTCAATTTGGGTTAAATCCCCAATCTGCCCATTTGCTTCGATGCCCTCAAAGGAGGGCGACTGGTTTGTTGTGTTAACCAAGCCTGTACAAAAATATCTCACCAGCCGTTATAGCGTCGTGCTTGGCGGATTTTCTTGGCGTTCCTTTGTTGTTCATCGGTTGTGTTTTTATCCCTATGCGAAATTACCTAGAGGCTATGCCATGACCACCCCTGCACGCCGCACCAACTCTAAGTCCTTCCCTGACCCTTCCCCCACCCTTTCTTCCCCTCAAGACACGAGTGCAGGTGAGGACATGGAAGTAATCGAAGTCCACCTCCCTGCCCCGCCCTCTGCCTACCCGGTGGTTCCCTTCGAACACGCAATTGGGTCTCATGCCAATACCGCCGCGTCCGCCCACTTACTGGCAGACCATATTCAGGGCTTGAGTGTTTCCAGCCGCCGTCAACTGGGGATTATTTTGAAAAAGTGGTGTGCGTTTCTGGAGGTGGTGGGCATTCAACGCACCCCCGATGACCTGCGTGCTGACCCTGCCGCCTGGGGCTTTGTTTCGTGGGGACTCGTGCAAGCATACCTTAAACTTTTGTTAAACGGGGGATATGCAACCACGACCATCAACCTACACCTGGCGATGATCCGCGCTCTGATTTATATTGCCCATCAAGCCGGGGGCATTCGGGATGAGAGTGAGATTCAGCGCATCCGCACCATCCGCGGCTATGGCTCCAGGCGCAGTAAGAACGTCAACCAGCAGCGGGAAAGTGATAACATCCCCACGCGCATCGGGACGAAAAAGGAGGAATGGGTCGCCTTGTCGCCGGAAGAAGCCTACCTTCTGAAACATGGTCATGCTGATACCCCCCAAGGGCGGCGCGACAGTTTGCTCATGTGCCTGCTGCTCGACCACGGGTTGCGCGTGAGCGAGGTTGCCGGACTGAAAGTGCAGGACTTCGATTTGAAGCACGGGTTACTGCGCTTCTACCGCCCCAAGGTTGATAAAGAACAAGTCCACCGCTTTTCCGGGGATCTGCTTCTCGCGGTGCGGGCCTACTTTGGCGCAGGCGATGCCCCGGTGCAGGGCTTGGTGCTGAGGGCAAGTAAAAAGAATGGGGAACTGGGCAAAGCGGGGATGACCACGCGGCGCATTACCGAGCGCGTCTGTAGTTTGGGCATGACGTTGTTAGGGGTAGCGAATTTACGGGCGCATGATTGTCGCCACTACTGGGCGACTGCCGCGATCCGCAACGGGACGGATATTAAGGCGTTGCAGACCGCCGGCGGCTGGAACTCCCCCGCCATGCCCTTGCGCTATGCCGAGGAAAATACCATTGCCAATGAAGGCGTGGTCTTGGCAAAGCCCCCGACCGGGTGAGGTCCTGCGCTTCAAATCAAGGTATTATATAATGAAGCGTTGAACTTGTTTTCCTCGTAAAAGGGTCATTTTTATCCCTTTGCACTCACGTTGCACCCCAATGGAATTACCCGATAGCCAAACTCTGGCGGTACGTTGGCGAGAGCAGTGCTTTACCGATGCGCCGCCAGATAAGTTAGGGTTGAGGGTGAAGTGCGACTAGCGGTTTTGCTAGGAAAAGTGCAAGGGTCGCTTCATTACATACTGTGGATATCCTGGGAGACAAAATCCCATTCCTCTATTGTTACGGTTTCCCTGCTAATATCCGCTTTCGTGGATTTAGGCTCCGCGTTTGTGAAACCCTCCGGTTCCTCTTGAAGGAATTCAGGTCCTGGTGCGCCCGTAAACGATGGGTTGTCTCCGAGGCTTTGCAGAGGTGGAAACGGGGTGGCGCGGAAGCGGTCAAGGGCGGTTCTTTTTAGCATAGGGAAGGCTCCTCAAAAATTCGTACTATTCCACCCTTTCTTATCAGGTCTCTCTATAATTAGCGTGAACAAACTTGGCGGAATGATGAACAAATTTTCATTCCCTTGGGAGATAGTGATTCCGGTGAACCGGTAATGCGGTCAATGTCGGCGGTGGCGGATGCTTCTCGTACCTGTAAACTCAGGAACTTTGATTGTGGGTTTATGGTATGGAGGGCGGGGGTTGTGGTTTGGGCAACGTGCGGCAGTTCGTGGTGGTGTTGCGCCTTGTTCATTGCTATGCCTTGCGCTGGGGAATCAGATGCTGTGTCCGGGTGTGGGTGCTGGGGTAGTATGGTGTCGTTGAGGATGACAGGGATAGATATGGTGGTGGGAAGAGTGGTATAAGGATATGGCTCAATTTTTGTTGCCTATGCGAAGTAATCC
>CBKYSX010000045.1:0-12145 GCA_966690745.1 uncultured Ardenticatenales bacterium | reverse complement strand
CGATAAATTCCCCGCGTATCGAAGTTGCAAAGTGATTAATAAAATAGATCAGTACCCCGATGGAAATGAAGCCTAACAGCACTGCCACCAGGACAGCCAGATAGGGAACCCGTACTTCGGTGACAACGGTCAACACGACCAAACTATAGGCAAAGGTCGCGGTAAAGGTGCCCAACACCACTTTGGCGGAATCATCCCGCAGGAAATTCTCAAGCGTGCGGGGACCATATTGTTGCGAGGCGAGGGTGAGAGAAACCACCGTCAGGGAGAAAACAATACTGACGACCGTAATAGTTGCCCCGCCAATCGTTCCCAGAATCTGGCGGGCGGTAGCGGCATCGTAGGTATAAATCGTGCCAATAATCGGAAAATTCCCGAAGACCGGCACACTGATAGAAACCAGAATTAATGCCAGCACAATGGCAGTAATCGTCATCAGGGCGGGAATGACCCAGTAATTGGCACGAATCGCGTAGGCGAGGTCTTGTAATTTACGCATCTTTCAAAGTTGCATATTGCATGTTGCGTGTTGCATGAATTTGTTGGAAGACTCTGCGTATTCTGAATCCTTCTGTTACGGAAGGATAAAGTTAGCAAATGTGAACCAACTTTCAGCGAAAACATGCAACATGCAACACGCAACACGCAACACGCAACTACATCATGACTGATTCTACCTTACTTCCCACACAACCCCGAACCCTGCAAAGCGGAGTCCGTTTTTGGACGCGGCGCGGTGGGGCATTTTTCATCGTTGGCGGTATGGCGACATGGGATGTGTCCTTGTGGGACATCGGCGAAGTGCAAGACGAATTAAACCATATTGCCGATGCCGGGTTTACCTTTGTGCGTGTTGCCATCCCTTGGGACATTTTACAGCCCGACCCGCAACGGCTTCGCACCCCTCTGCTGGATCGGCTGATTGCACTTTTAGAGGGTTGTGCCGCCGCAAAGCTCCACCTCCATCTGACAGTAGCGGGGAATTTGGGCGGGGTTGGCTTTGTGCCACGCTGGGTATTGCCCGCCGAGCCAATGCCCGACCTGCTCCGCCCCACACTCCCCATCGTTTCCGAGGGGTGGGAGGCTCCCCTGCCGCTCAAAAATCTTTATGAACAGGAGGCGATGTTGAACGCGCAGGCGTGGCTCTGGGGGGAACTGACGCGCCACCTTGCCGCCCATCCTGCCTTCGGGACGTTGGATATTGGCTTTGGCGGACTGTTGACCCTGCTTCCCCCGCGCCACCCCGAATTTGCCCTGCGCTGGTGGGAACGGGTGCGTGACACCCACGCGGATAGGTCGCCCCGGTGGAGTTATACAGATAGTAGTGCCTATATTTATCAGGAGGGCGTGCCAACTTTCAGAACATGGCGGGGCACCGTAGGGGATTTTGCGATAGCCCTGCCGGTGGTGGGGGCGGGGGAGGATGGGCGGGTATCGGGGAATGAACCTTACTTCTGGATGTTGTTGGCGCAAACCTTAGCCGAGGGGGGCGTGGGATGTTCGGCGGTGGGGATTGCCACCAGTGCCGCCGCCCGCCATAACAGCACCCCGCCCACGTTGGGCGAGGGACCCGCCGCGATGCGCCTCGCTACCGAAGAAGAACAGGCGCGGGCGTTTAGTGATCTTCTGCCCCGTTTGCATGGGCTGGGGCTTCCCTCCCTTTGCCATACCGTGTGGGCAGATGCCCCTACCGCTTTGCATAAAGTTCCGCCCTATCACCGCTACCATCCCCTGCGCCATGCGGGTCTGCTCCGCGCCGACGGGCGCGAAAAAGAGGCACTCGCTATCTGGCGCAGTTTTAACACGACCCTTGCCCGAACGCCGCTCCCCGCCGACCCGCCGCGCCTGCCACTGGATGAAAAAGAGTGGCGTGAGCGGCGGAATGACCCAACCTATCTTAATACCCTCAAACAGGAGACCACCTTATGATAAAACAATTTATGGCAACCGATCTGGAACGCGACAATGTTTTTGTCGAATTTTATACTGACGACGTTCAGTAGGCAGAGATGTGGATTAACGAAGAAACTGGTGAAGGGAAAGTATCATTTTTTCCTGACAAAAAGATTACAGTGCCTTACGATGAACTTATCAATGCACTGCAACGAGGATTTGCCGGACTCCAAATTCGACCACCAGAGGAATAAAGTAAAGGTGCCGAATACCTCCGTTTCCCCTGTGGAAAGTGAGGTAGTCATACGAGTAACCCCGAAGGGGTTTGGTTCTTTTAGCACGAGTGTTTTAGCCCCATGCTAACCCATGTATCTCCACACTCCTACCCACCATCACTTTTCGCATGGTGGTTAGCCCTTCCCCCTTGATTTGGGTATAATCGCGCTATGGTCAGTACCAAAAAAGGCAGTGAAACGAGGAGGTTTCGCCGTGAAGTTTGAATTATCTGAAGAGCATCGCGCCATTCAAGAGCTGGCGCGTGATTTCGCCCAAAACACGATTGCCCCGATTGCCCCTGAATTTGATGAAAGCGGGGAATTTCCCCTTGACACCATCCGACAGATGGGGAAATTGGGGTTGATGGGAATCGAAGTGCCGGAAGAATATGGCGGGGCGGGCATGGATACCCTCGCCTACGTGTTGGCGTTGGAAGAAATCTGTAAAGCCGATGCCTCGCACGGTACGATTATGTCCGTGAACAACTCGCTGTATTGTCACGGCTTGATGAAATTCGGCACCGAGGAACAAAAGCAGAAATACCTCGTTCCCGTGGCATCCGGTCAACTCATTGGCGCGTATTCTCTGACCGAGCCGATGAGCGGCTCCGACAGTAGCACCATGAAAAGCCGCGCCGTGAAAAACAGCGATGGCAATTATGTGATTAACGGTCGCAAAAGCTGGGTAACGAGCGGACCCGTTTGTGAATCGTTGGTGCTGTTCACCGTCACCGACCCCGATGCGGAACCGAAACACAAGGGCATTACCGCCTTTATGATTGACCCCGAACGAGAAGGCTTCATTCGCGGCAAAAAAGAACCCAAATTGGGGATTCGCGCCTCCGCTACCAGCGAAATCGTTTACGAAGATTATATTGCCACACCGGACGAAATTTTGGGTAAAGAGGGGGAAGGGTTCAAAATTGCCATGACGGTGTTGGATGCCGGACGGATTGGGATTGCGTCACAGGCGTTGGGGATTGCCGAAGCCGCGTATGAGGCAAGCATTGTCTATGCCAAAGAGCGGCAGGCGTTCGGGCAAGCCATCGCTAATTTTCAGGCAATCCAATGGAAACTGGCGGACATGGCAACCCGTATTGAAGCATCACGCTTGCTGATTTACAACGCCGCCCTTGCCAAAAACCGCTCCAAACAAACGGGCGAACGCTACAGTCAGCAAGCCGCCATGGCAAAACTGTACG
This sequence comes from uncultured Ardenticatenales bacterium, assembly GCA_966690745.1. Classification (GTDB taxonomy): domain Bacteria; phylum Chloroflexota; class Anaerolineae; order Ardenticatenales; family Ardenticatenaceae; genus CBKYSX01. Next base: position 8,775 of record CBKYSX010000045.1, on the reverse strand, counting down.
CCAGTGAAACCGCGATGTGGGTGACAACCAACGCCATTCAGATTCACGGCGGCATGGGCTACAGCAAAGAACTGCCCCTCGAACGCTATTTCCGTGATGCCAAAATCACCGAAATTTACGAGGGGACGAGCGAGATTCAACGGCTGGTCATTGCGCGGAACGTACTCGGATAGCGGGAGAAATGATGATTCAGGTATTGCATAGTGTATATTGCATAAACGGCAACCCACCCCCTAACCCCCTCCAAGGAGGGGGAAAGAGGATTTCCATGAGAGCCGTCGTCGTTTATGCAATATGCACTATGCACTATACACACTATGTCCCGTCGTGACCGTCTCCAAACCCGCGCCGCCCCTGGCGATAAAAACAGCCTTGCATACTGGTGGCAAGATGTGCATCCCTTGCGGGTGGTCTGGAATTTCCTGTGCATCTATGCCGCCAAGTATGCCCCCTCGCTGATGATGAAGCGGGGCTTATTGCGCTTAACAGGCATGAAGGTGGGGCGCGAAGTCAGTTTCGGGTTGGCGTGTACCATTGATGTTTTTTTCCCGAATCTCGTCGAGGTGGGCGATAACAGCATCATCGGTTTTAACTCGGTGGTGCTGGCACATGAATACATGGTGAAGGAACGGCGCATCGGTCCCGTCAAAATCGGGCGGGATGTCAGCATCGGCGCGAATGTCACCATTCTGCCGGGGGTCGTCATTGGCGATGGTGCGATGATTAGCGCGATGAGCCTTGTAAATAAAGATGTGCCGCCGGGGGAATTCTGGGGTGGGATTCCGATACGGAAACTGGAGCGAAGCGAAGGGGATGAAGCATTAAGAGCAAAGAGTGAAGACCCTTCACCCTTCACTCTTAATTCTTAACGGATGTAGAAATGAACGGATTGATAGCAAATTTAAGAACATTAAGCCGACGGGTCATGTTGGAAAACAGATACCTGTTCTGGTTGTGGATGGCAATTAACATCGTCGGGTTGGTGCTGGGCACGATTGGCTGGTACGCTCCCCAATTGGCGGCAACCCCCCTCATCTGGTGGCTCTTTGTGCCGGATTGCCCGTTAGTCGCGGGCTATGCGGCGGTAGTTTTGTGGGGAATGCGTCAGGGCAAGCGGTGGACAGCATTTAACCTCTTTACCGCTTTGGGCTGTATCAAATACGGGGTCTGGACCTGCCTCATCTGGTTGCTTTATTGGAGCGCGACCGGCGATTTTAACCCATTATCCGTTTTGATGTTCGTTACCCATATCGGCTTAATCGGGCAAGGGGTGGTCATTCTACTCCTCACCGAAACCTGGACCGTGCGGGATGTCCTGCCCGCTGTTGCCTACTATGCGCTGGCTGACTTTGTAGATTACGGATTGGGGCATCACCCCTCCTACCCGATGTTATACGTCAGCCATGCCATCGTGCAATGGCATTCGGTGGTGATGACGTGGCTCTTAAGCGGGATTTTGCTGGTGCTTGGGTGGCGCGGGGAACAACGCCCCGATATATCGTCGCCTACCCCGGCGATCAAATCCCCGCAAAGTTAGAACCGGGAGTTAGTTTTATCCCCGGTTCTTGCTTGAAGTGCGTAACTTCTAAGAACGTTACAAACAAACGCAAAACGGGCAGTCCTGTCACTGTCCGTTTTCTTTTTTTGCTGTTACAGTATGGCTATTCAGCCCTCTCTTGATGCTGTGCCATTCGCTATTGACGTATCTAACCCTGTGAACGTGGGGTTAGATACTCCACAATCTCTATACTGTTGAAGCAAGCCCCTATGGTTTGGGCGAGGACACTGCCTATGAGCATGCAAGACAAGATTAACGAATTACAACAAAAACGCGCCGAAGCCCGCATGGGCGGGGGTCAGGCGCGGATTGAACGTCAACATAAAGCGGGGAAATTGACCGCACGGGAACGGATTGAACTTCTGCTGGATGACAATACCTTCCAGGAAATCGGAATGTTCGTTCAGCACCGTGAAACCAATTTCGGGATGATGAAGGACCGTCCTTTGGGCGATGGCGTGGTCACGGGGTACGGTACGATTGACGGGCGGTTGGTCTATGTCTTTGCTCAAGATTTTACGGTGATGGGCGGCTCGTTGGGGCGTGCCCATGCCGATAAGATTGTACGCTTGCAAGAATTTGCATTGGAAAACGGTGCGCCGGTGATTGGGATTCAGGATAGCGGGGGAGCGCGGATTCAAGAAGGGGTGGTCGCTCTGGGGGGCTATGCCGACATCTTCCTTCGCAACGTGCAGGCAAGCGGTGTGATTCCTCAGATTTCCGCCATTATGGGACCCAGCGCAGGGGGTGCGGTCTACTCGCCTGCCCTCACCGATTTTATCTTCATGGTGAAGGACACCTCTTATATGTACGTAACGGGTCCCGATGTCGTTAAAACCGTGACCCATGAGAACGTAAGCCATGATGAATTGGGCGGGGCGATGGTCCATAACAGCAAAAGCGGGGTTGCCCATTTTGCCACCGACAATGAGCAACAATGCCTGATGCTCATTCGGGAATTGCTGACCTATATTCCTCAGAATAATTTAGAAGAAGTGCCCCGTCGCGATGCGATTGACGATCCCCTTCGCATGGAAATGCGGTTGGATGAGATTATCCCCGATAACCCCAATAAACCCTATGACATGAAAGAGGTGATTCATGCGATTGTGGATGACGGGGAATTTTTCGAGATTCAAGAACATTTTGCGGGCAATATCATCATCGGCTATGCCCGTTTCGCGGGGCGCACGGTAGGGATTATCGCGCAACAGCCTGCGGTATTAGCGGGCGTACTGGATATTGATTCCAGCACCAAAGCGGCACGGTTTGTTCGCTTCTGCGATGCTTTTAATATCCCGCTTGTCACCTTAGAAGATGTACCCGGCTTCCTGCCCGGAGTCAGCCAGGAACATGGCGGCATCATCCGGCACGGGGCAAAACTGCTCTACGCCTATGCGGAAGCCACCGTTCCCAAAATCACCGTCATTACGCGCAAGGCATACGGCGGAGCATATGACGTGATGTCCTCCAAACATATTCGCGGGGACATCATCTTTGCGTGGCCCAGCGCGGAAATCGCGGTGATGGGTCCGCAAGGGGCGGTGAATATCATCAACCGGCGCGAAATCGCCGATGCCGACGACGCAGAAGCCGCCCGTGCCCAATTGGTGGAAGAATACCGCAATACCTTCGCCAATCCTTATGTTGCCGCGTCTTACGGGTACGTGGATGATGTCATTGAACCCCATCGCACTCGCCCTGCGATTATCGGCGCGTTGGAAATGCTCCAAAACAAGCGGCAAGACAATCCTCCTAAAAAACACGGCAATATTCCACTGTAATTCCACTGCTATACGTACACCTATCGGACAGGCAATCTGTCTGAAATTACAAAAAATCCCAAAATCGCGTTACACTAACGGGGTTGTAGCCCTATCGGACTGCAACCCCGTTTAATTGGCAGACCTTCCGGTGCCCTATTACCGTTTCTGCTTTCTGCATCCTGCTTTCCGCTTTTAGATGGTGCATCCTTGAATTCACAAAGAATACGCTTGCTGATTGGAATGATTATCAGCGTGGTGCTGGTCGGCTGGGTCGTTTGGAATACCGATTGGAATGAGGTGTGGCTCCGTCTGCGCGAGGCGAACCCCATATTATTATTGGCTTCGGCGGCGGCGGTGGGGGGCGGTATTTTCCTACGGGTCTGGCGCTGGCAAATCATGCTGGAGCCGGAAGTCCGCGAACGCCGCTACGGGGACTTATTGGATATTGTAAACCTTGGTTATCTCGCCAATAATTTACTTCCGGCACGGTTGGGCGATGTTATCCGTTCCTATCTCGCTGCCGAATGGACTCCCGCTACCTTCACCTTTGCGCTTTCCACTACCGCCGTTGAACGGGTGCTGGATACCCTTGTGGTGGTGATGATGTTGTTCGGGGTTCTGCCATTTCTCCCTGTTCCACCCGAAGCCGCCCAAATCGGTACAGTTATTGGGATTGCCGTTTTTGGCGCAGGGGTTGTGCTGGTAACGATGGCGTGGTTCAAAGAACAGAGCGAAACATTAATTCGTGCGGTTCTCCGTCCCTTACCCCTGGACGAATCGGTATGGAGTGGGCGGATTGTGGCACTCTTGGAAGGCTTCTCCGTTGTACGCCACCCCATGCGGTTTGCACGGGTATTGCTCAGCACGATGTTGATTTGGGCAGTCGCGATTGCCTCTTATTATTTTGTCTTTCTCGCGTTTAACCTTGACCTTGGCTATCTGGCAGGGGCGTTTGTGATTAGCCTTGCCGCGCTGGGCATGGCAGTCCCCAGCGGACCCGCCAGCACCGGAACGTATGATGCGGCGGCAAGCTGGGCATTGCAGATTCTAGGGGTGGCACAAGGCTTAGCCGGGGGCGTGGCGGTTGTGCTTCACGCCATTAATTTTATTGTGATTACGCTGTTTGGGCTTTGGTCTTTGGGGAAACGGGGTCTGACCCTCGGCAAACTGACCACTCAGGCAGAAAAGATGGCACACGCAGAATAAAGGAGTTGCATGGTGTGTGATCTATGTTGCATGAGAAACGACATGATGAAGGTCGTTGCCATTCATGCAACACGCAACACGCAATATGCACCACATTGATATGGCAAAGGCAACCATTACCGGCGGAGCCGGATTCATCGGGGCGAACCTTGCGGCACGATTGCTGGGCGAGGGGCATGAAGTCACTATTTTTGATAATTTGTCCCGTTCCGGCACCCAAAGTAACGTAGATTGGCTTTTTGACCATCCCGAATCGGAACATCTGCGCTTTATGCAGGGCGACCTGCGCGATTTTGAAGGGTTGAAAGTTGCCATGCATGGCGCGGAACGGGTTTATCATCTAGCAGGGCAGGTAGCAGTTACGACTTCTGTGACCGACCCCCGCGCCGATTTTGAAGCCAACGCTCTTGGCACATTTAACGCCCTGGAAGCCGCCCGACAGGTTGGGGATGACCCCGTATTTCTCTATTCCAGCACCAACAAAGTCTATGGTGGGATGGAACATGTGCGGATTGTAGAGGGCGAAAGCCGCTTCGAATATGCCGATTACCCGAATGGGATTCCCGAAGATATGATTTTGGACTTCCATTCGCCTTATGGCTGTTCCAAAGGGGCGGGCGACCAATATACGCGGGATTATTATCGCATCTACGGCTTGCGAACGGTGGTGATGCGCCAATCAGCGATTGCGGGTCCGCGCCAGATGGGGGTGGAGGATCAGGGTTGGATGGCATGGTTTATCATCGCCGCTCTGAAAAACCGCCAAATCACCATTTATGGCAATGGCAAACAGGTGCGTGATGTACTCTATGTGGATGATTTGCTGAATGCCTATGATGCGGCGGTCGCCAACATTGATACAGTGGCAGGGCAGATTTTTAATATCGGCGGTGGTCCCGATAAAACGATTACCATCTGGACGGAGTTCGGTCCCCTGCTCCAGGAATTGTTGGGGCGACCCATTGAAGTGCGCTACAGTGATTGGCGACCGGGCGACCAACCCGTTTACATTTCCGATATTACCAAAGCCAAAACGGAACTTGGCTGGGAACCAAGAGTCGGGGTACGTGAAAGTGCCGAACGCATCTATGCGTGGGCAAAAGACAACCTCGACCTGTTACAGCATTTATAGAGATAAGAGCAAAGAGTGAAGTGTTATTCACTCTTTGCTCTTATCTCTTCACTCTGGCAATGAAAATTCTTTTTGCAATGACCTACTACCGCCCCTATGTGAGCGGTCCGATTATTTACGTCGAAAACCTTGCCCGCGAGATGGTGCGGCGCGGGCACGAAGTCACCATTCTTACCTCACAATACGACCCCGGCTTATCCCGCCGTGAAACGATAGACAACGGAATTCGGATTGTGCGGGTTCCGGTGTTGGCGCGGATTTCCAAAGGGGTCATTATGCCCACCTATTCGGTGGATGCCCTTCGGGAAATTAATGCCCATGATGTCGTGGCGATTCAAGTCCCGCAATATGAAGCGCAGACCCTCGCCGCGCTCGCCTATCAATCCGCTATCCCTGCCACGATGACCTACCATTGTGATGTGCAACTGCCCGATGGGTTGTTCAACCGTCTTGTGGATCGGGTGATCATGTTGAACAACTGGGTATCGGCGAAACTGGTCAATAATATCATTGCCTACACCCGCGACTATGCCAGCCACAGCCCGCTTGTGAGCCAATTTATGGAGAAGGTGGAGGTGATTCCGCCGCCGGTACAGATGGATGCCCCTTCTGCCGATGTGTTGGAAGCCTTCAAAACACGGCATGGCTTAAAAGGCAAAAAGGTCATCGGCATTTGCGGACGGTTCGCCACCGAAAAAGGGTTTGAACATCTGGTGGGTTCGATTCCCCGCTTACTGGAATTTTTCCCCGATGTGGTTATTCTCCATGCAGGCGAATTTGAGAATGTGATTGGCGAACAGGCATACCGCGACCGCTTACGCCCGACCCTGGAAAGGTATAAAGCGCACTGGAAAGCGTTGGGAGTACTGAATGGGGAAGAGCTTGCCGCCTTCTTTACCGCCTGTGATGTTACCGTTCTGCCCAGCCTGAACCGCACCGAAAGTTTTGGCTTTGTGCAAATCGAATCCATGCTGAATGGTACGCCCGTGGTTGCCTCCAATTTGCCGGGGGTGCGGGTTCCCATCCAAACCACAGGGATGGGGTTGGTCGTGCCGATTGGGGATACCCATGCTCTCGCCGAAGCGTTGATACGGATTCTTTCTGACCCGGATGAATTTTCGGCATCGCGGGAAGATGTTGAAAAAGAGTTTTCGGTCAAACGTACCGCCGATGATTACGAACGGCTCTACAAACGACTGAGTGCCAACCAAACCGAACGCCCGCGCCGCGCCCTCCGTCGCCGTAGTGTTGCCTTTGGCATCACCCTCTTTGCGGCGGCATTGGCAGTGCTATGGCCCTCACGCAAAAAGAACTAAGAGTGGAGAGGGAAGTGCGAAGAAAGTAATCTTCACTCTTCACTCTTCACTCTTCACTCTCCCTATGACCTCTATAACCTATACCGGTGCTTCGCATCGGGATTATTTGGGCGAACATATCCGTGATGTACCATTGTTCCGCGCCTTGTTGCGGGCAGTGGAATGTCGCCTGTATGAAGAAGCCGGGCCCCTGCCCGAACCCGTTTTAGACCTGGGCTGTGGCGATGGACATTACGCCCAATTGACTTTCGCCCGCCCCCTCTTCGCCGGGTTGGACCCCGACTTTGCCGTGATTATGCAGGAAACGCGGGAGCGAGGAGCCTATCGCTTCCCGATGGTGGCAAGCGCCACCGAAATCCCCTTTGCCAGTGAAACGTTTAACTCCGCGATTGCCAACTGCGTGGTTGAGCATATCCCCGATATTGAAGCGGTGATGAGTGAAACGGCGCGGGTGTTGCGCCCCGGCGGTAGGTTTGTCTTTGGTGTTCCCAGCAACTATTTTGCGGAGATGTTGTTGGGGTCAACCGTGCTACGGACGCTGGGCTTGGAAGAATTGGGCGGGATGTATGGCGATTGGTTCAACCTCCATTCCCAGCATTTCCACACCGATTCGCTGGAAACCTGGTTGGATCGCCTCCATCGGCATGGCTTTGTGGTAGACCACCATGAGTATTACGTGGACACCACCACCCACCAATTGTTTGATTTACTCCATTATGCCAGTGTGCCACGCCTCATTAGCCGCCGCCTGACTGGCAAATGGAACCCTGTGCCGAACCCGTTAAGCCAATCCTTCTTCGATTGGCTTCTGCGCCCCCATTTCAACAAGCCCGCGCCGGAAAAAGGGGCGTATTTGTTCTTCCATGCACGGAAGTTATGAGGTTGAAACCTCATGCCGGTAGGGCAAGCCTGTAGGGGCGACCCTTGTGGTCGCCCGCCGTCCTCCTTTTTTTGGTTAAGATAATATTTTCTTGACCTCAATCACCACACGTTATTATATTGTCACAAATGCGTTCCATCGTTCTAACCGGCTTCATGGGGGTGGGCAAAAGTACCATCGGGCGGAAGGTGGCAGAACACCTCAATCTGCCCTTCGTAGACCTTGACCGTCAGATTGAAGCCGCCTCCGGGAAATCCATTCCCGACCTGTTCGCGGAAAGCGAGCAACGTTTCCGTTGGTGGGAACAGCAGACCCTCGCAACCCTTACCTGGGAAACCCCCTTTGTACTGGCAACGGGAGGCGGCGCGTTGATCGGGGCTTGGAACCGCCACCTCGTTGCTGATGCTACGATTATCGTGCTGGATGCCGCCCTGGAAACGGTGCAATCGCGCCTTGCGGAAGAAGGTGGGCGACCCCTTGCCGCCAACAGTGCCGCACTCTACGAACGCCGTCGTGCGATCTATGAACGAATTCCCCTCCATATCGAAACCGATGGGTGTGGGGTGAATGACATTGTGGCGCAGGTGATTGAGATGGCAGAAGCACAGGACGCAGGACGCGGGACGCAGGATGCAGAAACGACAACCCACCCCCTAGCCCCCTCCCAGGAGGGGGAAACGGCTTTCCGCCTTCCGCTTTCTGTTCATGTAGGGCGTGGAATCGCGGCAATGATAGGGGAAAGGGTAGCGAGCCTCAACCCGACAGGGGTTGCCATTATCACCGATGAGACCATCGGGCAGTTGTGGGGCGAACAGGTGCGCCATGATATACTCGGGGCGAACCTTCCCACAACTGTAATCGAAGTGCCTGCGGGGGAAGCCCATAAAACCCTTGCGACGATTTTAACAATCTATGAT
>CBKYSX010000044.1:0-12273 GCA_966690745.1 uncultured Ardenticatenales bacterium | reverse complement strand
CACGAATGGATTATTGGCGGCACTACGCACCCCCCACCCTGACCGTTACCTATGGTGATTGGAGCCGTACCCAACCACTGACATTGTTGGCATATACCAACGGAGTACGCCATTTAGGCGGGTTGCAATTTGCTCCGACTGCTAAAACCGACGACGGCGCGATGGAATTAACCTTTATTCGAGCCGTTTCCCGCTTTACCGCGCCGGGGTTATTGGCACGCGCCCAACAAGGCAAGCTTCTGCCCCATGTTGCCGTCACCCAGGAACGCCCCGAACAGGTCACGATTCAGAGCGAAAAGCCGATTCCCTTTATCATAGATGGAGAATCCTTGAACCTACCGCTTCATGAATTGGAATTGAGTATCAATGTTAAAGGTTTAATTGTGCTACTATAATAGATACTACAAGTACCATATACCTACGGTTTCTGTCCCGATTTGTTCCGGTGCAAAGTTATCCTACTCTCTAAATGAACAAATGCATCCTAAAAGGGTGCTTTCACCCGGTACAAGCACACTATCAGTAGTCAAAAATAAGGTAAAAAGAAAATGCTCAATCCGGTGCTAACTGAAGCCCAAAACACACTGCTAAAAGATGAACGGCGCGTTCTACAAGACGTGTTAACAACCCTATTAGAATGGGAGATGCCCGATCAGGACAAAAAAATTCTCCAACAAGCGTTGGTACAGTTGGATGAATTATTCCTGCTGGTCATCGTAGGGGAATTTAACGCGGGCAAATCCTCCTTTATCAATGCCCTACTGGGCGAACGCTTTCTGGCGGAAGGTGTAACCCCCACCACCGCCCAAATCCATATACTGAAATATGGCGAACGGGAGCGAGAGCCGCAAGTGGAAGGGCAAGGGGTTCTGCTCCGCACGTACCCTGCCGAGTTCTTACGGAACGTTGCTCTCGTAGATACCCCGGGCACCAATGCGATTCTGCGCGAACACGAACAGATATCGCGGGATTTTGTGCCACGCGCTGATTTAATTTTGTTCATCACTAGTGCCGACCGTCCCTTTAGCGAATCGGAACGTGCTTTTATGGAAATCATTCGCAATTGGGGCAAAAAAGTTGTTATTGTCATTAACAAAGCCGACCTCCTGGAAACCGACGCGGAACGCAATACGGTGGTGGATTTTGTGAAAAACCATGCCAGTCGGTTGTTAGGGGTTACACCGGAAACGTTTCCTGTGAGCGCGAAACAGGCGATGCGTGCCAAAGCCAACAATGAAGAAAGCCCCGCCGATTTTGAGGCAATGGAAAGCTACCTCATTGGTTCGCTGAACGATGCGGGACGGGTGCGACTGAAATTAGATTCGCCGTTGGGTGTGGGGCAAAAGGTGTTAGAAGATGCCCGCCACCGGGCAACGGCACGGAATGCTCTGCTGACCGATGACTTAAGTACGCTAAATCAGGTCGAAAAGCAATTGACGCTCTACCGCACCAATTTGAATGAGGAGTTCCGCAACTACCTGCTACGGCTTGATGCCATTTTGAACCAGATGCACCGGCGCGGCGAAGATTTTTTTGACAGCACGTTTCGCGTTAGCCGCATATTCGATTTGATGAATACCAACGCCATCAAACATGAATTTGAGCGTGTGGTGATTGCAGATACCCCGCAACAAATCGAAAAGCAGGTACAGGATATGATTGATTGGATGGTGGAACGGGAGGCACGGCAATGGCGTACCCTTGCCAAACAATTGGGAAGCCGCCATAAAACAGAATATCTGGCTGATGCCGCCGAGGATGCGGTTGGAGGCTTTGAATACAATCGCCGTACACTTCTTCAAACGATTGGTCGCTCTACCGCCGATGTGGTTGCTAATTACGATGCCGCCGCGGAAGCACAGGAATTAAGCCAGAATGTGCAAAACGCCTTAACGCAATTCGGGTTGGTAGAGGCGGGGGCATTGGGGTTGGCAGGGTTGTTGTGGCTTGTGTTGCCCGCCACTCTCGACCCTACCGGGTTAATTGCGGCGGGTGTGTTAGGCGCGGCAGGGTTTGCCATTTTGCCGATGCGAAAAAGCGATGCCAAACGCAAGCTACGTCAGAAATTAGATCTTCTGCGGGAAAAATTGCACAACGCCCTCAATGATACCTTCGAAACGGAAGTAGAACGCACGACAAAACGGCTGAACGAAGCGGTAGCCCCCTACGCGGATTTTGTCCGCACGGAACACGACCGCCTCCAAACCGTACAAACCACGATGTCCACGCTCTACGAACAAATTCAGTTACTGCGAAAGCGCATCACCGAATTATAAATGTAAAAGACACAGAGAACGACCTGATTTTGCCGTTCTCTGTGTCCTCTGTGACTTTTGTGTGTGATTAAGCCGTCATTCCGGTGGGTTTGCGCCCCTTATCCAATTGTTTTTCCCACCATGCAATCAAGGGGGTGAGAATCACTGTCGGAGCAAGCCAAGCCACAATTCCAAGTTCCCCTGTGACGTTTTGTACAGTAAAAGCCGTGACAATCGCAATCGTAGCAGGCAACATTCGCCCCAGATGGGCGGCAATCCGCGCTTTCCCTTTCACATTCCCCTGACGTAAGCGCAGATAATCTTCCCGGACGGAAATTAAGGCAATCGTGCCAAAAACGAGCGGCAGAATCATTTGTATTGCCCCTTGTACCATCCAAACAATCCCCTGGGTATAAAGAGCCACGACCCCCACAACCCCCACGCCTAGAATCATACCATCAATGCGGGTTGTGTTTCCTTTGCGGTTGAGCGCATACCGCCAGCCCATCAACACGAAGTAGAGCGAAAAAATGCCGATAGAGAAGGTAAAACCATCGGCGCGGAGCCACGCCAACGGCATCCCCGTTGCCACCATCACCAGCATCCCGACGCAGTAAGCGATACCGCTGACAACATGGACACGATGGGGAACGTTGAAAGACTTGGACAAAATCGCAATTGTGGCGGTAATGAAAACCAGTACACCGGCGATAACATGAATCGGCAATAGAATTTCACGGAGCATACATACCTCTTATAGAGAAAGGAGACAGGGGAAATGAGAAACGTGAACTTCCCGTTTCCGTTGTTGTTTTGGAATATCCCCAGAATATAAAAATGCCGTCATGCTGTAGAGTGCTACAGGGGGGATAAGAGGATAGATTTCCGCTGTGCCAAAAGGTAGAAGGTTTCGTGTGCCGTAAACAAACTTTCCCCTCTTTACATTCGCCTCAAAACCTGTTATGATAAGAATAAGACCGAGCGGTCTGTTTTTACAAAGGAGTAGCACTGTGAGTAAAGGGGACGAAACCCGTACTATCATTATTGAAAAAGCCGCCCCCATTTTTAATGAACGGGGCTATAGCGGTACAAGCTTGTCCGATATTATGGCGGCAACCGGATTGCAAAAAGGGGGGATTTACAACCATTTTGCCAATAAAGATGCCATTGCCTTAGAAGCGTTTGATTATGCCTATGGAATTGCACGGGATCGCTATCGTACCGCTTTGCGCGAAGCGGGTCGCGATCCGGTAAAGCAGTTGTTTGGAATGTTGGATGTCTTTGCGCGAAATGTGGAAGACCCACCCATCGCCGGGGGCTGTCCGGTGCTAAACACTGCCGTTGATAGCGATGATACCCACCCCGAATTGCGCCTCCACGCCCGTAACGCGATTACAGAATGGCGGATGACTATCCAAAAAATCATCCGGCGCGGGCAGGAACGGGGCGTATTCCGAGAAGAGGTGCATGGCGACACAGTAGCCACCATGATGATTGCTCTGTTGGAAGGTGCCGTAATGATGGCGCGTCTTTATCGGGACCGGCTTTTTATGGATCGGGCAGTGGCACATGTGCGGGAGTATTTGGAAAAAGAAGTGTTGTTGAGTGGTTAGTGAATAGTGATAAGTGAACGGTATCGCCACGCGCTAACCCTATCTAAAATGAAGCGGCTGGGAGTCCACAGCGGGGACGCTGTGGAGCGCAGGTATATCAGGCGATTACTCCCAAAACTGTAAAAATTCGGCGTAAATCGGGTGAAAAATCACCCATATTTTTTTACCACAAAACAGACCGATTGGTCTTAAAACAACAAGTATGCACTTTTTTGATAAGTATGATGCAACTTCCATCAAGAAAAGTGCACGGAGTTAGAGATGAAGGAAAAATTGGCGGTATTCGACCTTGATGGAACCCTCTTTGACGGGCAGGTGTGGAAAGCATTGGTGGGCTATATGTGGCATAAGCAGGTCAATCGGGGCGCAACGGCGGCATACGTGGCACGGAACATGAGCCGTTACACACTTTATAAAGCCAAATTGATGCGACGGGATTATGTATGGGATCGTTTCGCCCGTGAATTGATGGGTATGTTGGGAGGGTTGTCCGTTTCAGCCATTCCGCCTCTTGCAAATGACCTGTTTGAACGCCATATTGCGGCACAACTAGACAAACATCTGTTAAGTGAATGGGCATATTTCGGGCGGCACGGCTATCAACGGATTATCCTCTCCGGCTCCCCCACGGTCTTGGTTTCTGCAATCGGTCGTGCTCTGGACGCAACCACTGTGCTTGGCACGGAAGCCGAAATTGTGAACGGAAATCTTACCGGGCGGATTGTGGGGGATTTGGTACATGGCAAAGCCAAAATGAATCGTTTATTGGCATACGTTGCCGAACAGGGCTGGGGCGTGGATTGGCACAATTCTCATGCCTTTGGCGACAGTTACACCGATTTGATGGTCTTGTCATTAATGGGACATCCCCATGCCGTACGCCCCGATGCCAAGCTCCACGCCCACGCACAGGCAAACGGCTGGAGGGTGTGGGGAATGGCGTAACGGCGGGACACAACAAGCGGAAATAATGGCGATTTCTTTCCCTGTAATAGGGAAAAGATAAGTACTAATAGCTCTATTGAGAAAGGCGAATCCCTATGGTCACTCCACTCCTTACTCCCCATCTGAAAAAGGCAGGGTCGCCGCTTACCATTACCAACCGTGCCGTTCAATGTGGCGATGCTCCTGCCCTTGTTACGTTTCGGGCAGGGCTATCCCCTGATACGGTCTACAATCGTTATTTCGCGCCGCTTCGCTTGAGTCACCCCGCCTTGCTGGAATGGGCAGAGCATTTGATTCAACATCACCCCTCGCGCCAATGGTCGTGGGTCGCTACCGATGGCAATCGTATTGTCGGCTTGTTAGAACTCGTTCCCGACCCGATTGATCAATGGCAAGCTGAAATGGGCGTGGTGGTGACGGATGCCTACCAGCAACGTGGCATCGGCACGGGATTGGGGCGGTATGCCCTTACCATCGCAAAGCGATGGGGGATTCGCCATGTGGTTGCCTGTATGTTGGCGGAAAATCGGGGCGCACAAAAATTCATTCGTAATTTAGAGACCCCTTGTGTCTGGCAGGATGATGGCGAGTTACGATTGGTGACGATGACGCTTTAACTTTTACTGCGGACGCAAAACTATACAAGTCGTCGTCGCATGGGCATAAAGTGTCCCCTCTTCATCGGTCAAGCGGCACTCGGCAAGCGCAATCCGTCCGCCACTATGAATTACTTTCCCTTCGCAAAAGAGCGGTCCTGTTTTGACGGTCACTGCTTTGATGAAATTCGTTTTGAGTTCCAACGTGGTATACCCCACCCCGGCAGGCAATGTTGAATGCACCGCGCACCCCATTGCCGAGTCGCAAACGGTAGCAATAACACCCCCATGCACCGTACCAATCGGGTTATAATGAAACTCCGCCGGGGTGAAGGTAAAAATGACCCGCCCCATTTCCAAATGACTGGGGCGAAAATCCAATGTTGCTCCAATCGGCGGCGGCGGGAATTCCCCGGTTAACATCCGCTCCAAATACTCCATCCCACTCATGCGTCGCGCCGCCGACGCACCCACCATCGGATCTTGCCATTCCACCACACGGGACCGTTCCATTACATTGCTCCTTGGTCAAGTCACATCGTTAAAAAGTTTATTCGCAAAACAGACCGATTGGTCTTTTCCAGGAGTATAACCGTTTATGGTAGATGCAACAAGCGACCATGAGCGTTGGGAGATGTCTTTGGGGCGCAGGGTTCTTTTCTGCCATACAGGTCATAAGTTTCATTTTGTCGAACACGTCCGCGATGTGACCCACTGATGCGCCAGTTACCGTTCACTCGTCACTTTTCACTGACCACTATTCACTAGCCTTTCTCCTTTCTCTCGTTATACTCAATAGTTGAAATCATCGTCGGCACAACCTTTGTTGCTTGTCGTAGCATGAGAGATTTCATGCACACACATCATGCAACATAACCTCTCTATGGAATACACCGGGATTCTGACGTTGAACTGTCGAATTGAAGCGATTGGACATCGCCGCTACCGCGCCACCACCGAAGGCGACGGGCGCGGTCCGCAAAGCATTGAATTTGACCGCCCCTTTGAAGAACAAGCAGAATCGGACTGGTTAGAGGCATTTCAAGCCCCCTTCACCAACCCTCTCACGGATCGCTGGCGGCTGTTGGAAGAAATGGGGCGCATCTTGTTCCGGGCGATTTTTCGGAACGAAAGTCTTGTCACATGGCGGCTCTTACACCGTCAGGCACAGGCGGAAAACCGCCTCCTGCGCGTAGTATTGGATATTGCCACCCCCGACTTACAGCCGCTTCCCTGGGAAGCCCTCTATGACACTGATGAAAATTTTTTCCTCGCCCGTGATCTCTACACCTGCCTGATTCGCTATCCCCGCGAATCCGATAATCCCCCTTTACCAACACCGCGCCGCCCCTTACGAATTCTGGCACTTGCCGCCGCCCCCCGCACCCTTCCCATATTGGATGTGGCGGGGGAACGAACCCGGCTGGAAAGTACCCTGCAAGAATTGGTCAAAAAAGGGGACGTGGTACTGACATGGTTGGATGGCGCGAGCGAACCCATGACCCTCAACCGTCTGACCCAAACCGTACAACAGGCGCGGGCGGCGGGAACCCCGTTTGATATCGTCCATTACATTGGTCATGCAGGCTGGAATCGGGACAGGGGCGAAGGGGTGCTGTTTCTGGAAGACAGCGAACGCCAAAAAGCGGAAACGGGCAATGTGGAATTGGGGGAATTGTTGCGGGCGGGGCAAATCCGGTTGGCGGTCTTAAATGCCTGTGAGGGAAGTCGTGAAAGCACCGCCGCTCCCTTTCGTTCCGTAGCGGCAACCCTGCTCCGCCGCTCCGATATCGCGGCAGTGATTGCCAATCAGATTCCGGTAAGCGATGAAGCCGCCAAAACCTTCGCGGGGGCTTTTTACCGCACCCTTGCCGAGCGGAAAACGGTGGAGGCGGCAGTCAATGTGGCGCGGCGCGAAGTGGCGCAAAGCCGCACCGGAAACCCGGAATGGGTTGCCACCATCTTCTATTCGCGCTATCGCACTCAACCGATTCAGATGGTGCCTTCCCCGATGGAAGGCAACCCGTTTCTCACCGCTACTTTACTTGGTGCGGTACTAACCATCATCGGTTTAACCGTGGTCAGCGTTTTTCGCTTACATGGCGCATTGATCGGGAGTTTGTTACAGGCAGGGGTGGCGTTGGTTGCTATCTGGTTCGGGCTGGATCGGCGCGAACAACTTCTGCGCTTTCAGAATTATGTCATCGGCGCATTTGCAGTTGCAACGGTAATGATTCTGGGGTGGCATTTTGTCTATCAACCGGTGTTGGAAATCCCCACGCCGCCGCGCACCTTCGCCATGAGTATTGAATCCCCTTCTCCCTTCATCTTTGCCGATGAACAATTAACTGTTGTCAATCTCAGCGTGGATGTGACCGGGCGCGTACAAAACATTCCCCCCGGTCATGCCCTCTGGATTTTGGTACAACAGGAAGGCACAGCTACCTATACCGTCGGGTCGCGGGCATTGATGTTAGAAGGCGGGCAATTTTTGGCTGATGACGTGATTGTTGGTCCCGCCGCTTTCCGCACTGTCGGAGATTTACGCTACACCATCCAGCCCGTCTTGGTGGATGCCGAAGGGGATGCCTTCTTACGTGACCATGCGGGTGACTTCTGGCGATTCTTCCACCCCGATTTTCGCGTCATCCCCCAACCGCGCCTACAAAACGCGCTGGTAATAAGACGATAGGAAATTGGAGAACACAGCGCGGATGCTGTGTCCCGCCGTTCGCAATCGGCGCGGGCAGGCACAAGGCACTGCCCCTACAGTAAGATATCGTCTACTTCAATTTCCACCCCCAACGAGGTGGGAATTGCATCCCCCTTCCGCCACGTTTGCACCACTTGATATGTGCCCCCTTGTGGGGAGAGATACTGCTCAATCAGACTTGCGGTGGTATCTACAATCCAGACTTCGGGGATTCCGGCGGTGGCATACAACGGTACTTTCACAGTACGGTCATGAGTCAAAGTGCTATCACTCACTTCAACCACGAGGTAAACATCTTCGGCTCGGGGGATTTCAGGGCGGCTTCCCTTTTCTAAAAGCTTGACTACACATCCATCAGGCTGAGGCTCATTATCATCCGATAAAATGATGGGGTTCTGGATGCCAATCGCGTACTCCGTGCCAAAAGAATAAACCAACACCTTAGTAAGTTGGGTTACCGTCCAGGTATGAACCGCGCCAATAGGTGCCATAACGTGAATTACTCCTTCGATTAACTCCACGCGCTCGTCCGACGCAATCATGCCCATTTCGCCCATTTTATGATAGTCCGCCACCGTGATTTGGCGTACCGTTTCTAAAGTCATCATGGTACGGTTTCCTTCCGATACTTTACGCGCTCATGTAAAGCATTATAACCACCCAACGTATGGAATCGCAATCTGCTGGCAACCTTGGAACGGGTGTTACAAAAGAGGTGTAGTAAGGTTATCAATAATCCATAACCAATTCTCGTCCCAACCCCACCACGATTTCCACCAATGCGTCCATATCTGCCTGTGTGGTATTAAAATTGACCACACAGGCACGGAGCAAAAAGTTCCCGTTAATTACAGCATTAGAGACAAACGCTTTACCTCCCGCCTCTAACTGCGCCAGCAATTCTTCATTCAGCGCATTCAACCGCGCCTGTGATTCCGGGCCGGTAGGGTCTACATTCGGCGGTACATAGCGGAAGGTGGTAATACTCAGGTGATGGGTGAATGGTTCCAATTCGGGATGGTTCGCGGCACGTTCATAGAGGTAGCCTGCCAAGGCAATATCCTCCCGAATGCTTTGGATGTAACCTTCAAACCCAATCTGCCGTAATGCCATCCACACCTTTAAGGCACGAAAGCCGCGCGAATTTTGGATACCGTACTCATAAAAATTGACCAGTTCCTCGTCTACAAAATGGTAATAGACGGGGCGATAACTAAACGCATTCCGTAGATGAAGCGGGTTTCGTACCAAAGCACACCCTGCTTCCAATGGTGCGTAAAGCCATTTATGGGGGTCAAAGGCAATCGAATCCGCTTCCCGAAGCCCCTTTAACGCTTCCGATGCCTCCGGAAGCGCGGCGGCGGGTGCGCCATACGCTCCATCCACATGGAACCACAAATCATGGGCGCGGCAGAGCTCCGCAATCTCCGGCAATGGGTCTACCACTCCTGTACTGACCGTTCCGGCACTGGCAACCACAAAGAAGGGGAAATGCCCGACGGCTTTATCAGCGACGATGGCTTCTTCCAACGCGGTAACATTCATCCGTTGATGGGTATCGGTTTCAATCCAACGAATCGCATTCGTGCCAAAACCAAAAATATCCGCCGCTTTTTGCATCCACGTATGGGTTTCTTTCGAGCCATACATCACCATCTGATGCTCTATAAGTCCCTCTTGCCGTACGTTCCAATCGGCTTTGGCATGCCGTGCCGCCAACAATCCCGTAAAATTGGCAACATTACCCCCACTCGTAAAAATACCGCCGCAGGTCGTGGGATAGCCCATAAATTCCGCCACCCAGCGAATTGCTTGCAATTCAATTTCGGTGGCAAGCGGACTTAATACCGACCCCCCTACGTTGCTGTTCACTGCCGAAGCCAGAAAATCCGCCAAAATTCCGATGGGTGTCGGTGCGGCAGTAATATAGCCCATGAACCGTGGATGTCCGTTAAAAAGCGAATGGTCTAACAGTAACTGGGTGGTCTGCTCCAACAGGGGTGCCGCTTCTTCCCCATGATGGGGCGTAGGAAAAGCATTTAATTGCGCCAGAATTTCGGTGCGGGGCGTATGAGGCGTCACCGGGCGGTCAGGGAGCGTGGTAAGTAAATCGGCAATTTGGTCAACCAGGTCATGCCCCATCGAGCGAAAGGTTTCAGAGCTTAGTGCATTTGGGGACTGACGGATTGCAGTTTCGACAGGGGTATGGGATTTCATCGCTCCCTCCTTTGGTAGAAGTACCGTTCCTCTTCAAGCGAACAGAGGTTTATATTGAGTATAAGCCTCTGTTCTATCGAAGAGCAAGCCCTGCCATAGCACGATTATTCACCGAGGTCTAAAGAGCCTCGGCTATGTATCTCCGAAGTCCGATGGACTCACATACCCTAATAGTCGCTTAATTCGCAGGACTTCGCAGAATGATAGCCAAGTGGTTCAACCCTAGCGGCATCGCTTCTTAAACAAAAAAAGCGAGGGGTTAAACCCCTCGCTTTTTTGTATTCTATAATCACGCTTTACAACGATACCCCTTCATCATCGGGAACCCATTTCGGGGTGCGTTTCTCCGCAAATGCCGCCATCCCTTCGCGCCCTTCCTCGCTGGTGCGGAGTTCGGTGAGCAGACCCACCCGCCGTTGGCGTGTTTCTTCCAGCGTTTCGGCTTTGGCGACATCAAAAAGCAATTTTTTGGTCGCGGCAAGCGCATTCGGAGCGGCTTTCAAAATATCGCGCACATACCCTTCTACAATGGAGTTCAGTACTCCTGTGGGGGCAATATCGTGAATCAATCCCATATCAAAAGCGGCATGGCAATTGATGGCACGTCCGGTCAATGCCAGTTGGCGGGCGCGGTTCAACCCGATCCGCTCCACCACATAGGGTGAAATCACGGCGGGCGCAATCCCTAGGCGTACTTCCGGTAAAGACATCCGTGCGCTTTCGTCCGCAATCGCAATGTCAGTAACACAAATCAAGCCAAACCCACCCCCCATTGCCGCGCCTTCCACCGCCGCGATGGTCACTTGCGGCGCGTTTTGGACAGCCAGCAACATATCATCCAATACGGTGGCGTATTCGAGCTGTGCCTCGTAGGTTTGATTCGCGGGGTTACGCCACTCTTTCACATCGGCTCCGGCGCAGAAGGTTCCCCCGGCTCCTTGAAATATCACACATCGAATCGAACGGTCTTCCCGAATGCTATGGAAAAAATCGCGCAATTCATGAATCATTTTCATGTTCATGGCATTGCGGGCTTCAGGGCGGTCCAACGTAATAAACACGACCGACCCGGCACGTTCGACAACGATGGTTTCAAAGGTAGTAGTTATGGTTGCGTACATAATTAAGTTCACCCGACCTGGTATCGGTCTTCGTTCCCGGTTTATCCTTTAATAAGCAGAAACGCCGCCCACTGAAAGCGATGCCCTGTGATGGAATTCCACCGTCAGGGACGACTTTGCTCAGGGCGACGTTGCTCAGATGTGCCAAACTATACCTAGAAATCACTGTCAAAACCTATCATTTATACCATTTTGAGCCGTTTTTACTATCCTGACAGTCATCTGGGTCACGGATGAGAAGAATTTTATCCGCCTATGATCATTGTCTGGTGTTATTTCGCAACGAGAAGTTTTTGGGTGAGGAAGCCCCGTTTGGGAGCAAAAAGGAAGGCAAGCACGAAGAGGAACGTACACGTAAGCACAATTGCCGCCCCGGAGGCGACATCATAATAGAAGGATGCCAACATACCGACATAGGTGGCAAGCGCGGCAATAAGGGAGGCAATCACCATCATGTAGGGAAGTCGGTTGGTTAGTAGGGCGGCAGTAGCGGCGGGTGTCACCAATAATGCCGAAATCAAGACTACCCCAACGGTTTGTATGCCCGTGACTATCGCCAATGCCAATAAAACCAACAATCCGTACCGCACCCTATCGGGCGATAAACCGATCACCATTGCATGATTCGGGTCAAAAGAGGTCAATAAGAGTTCTTTATAAAAAAGGGTAATCACCACTGCCACAATAACTGTAACCGCCGCAATGATCTGAAGGCTCTGAAGATTCACCCCTAAGATATTACCAAACAGAATGTGAGTCAGGTCTTGATAGGAATTGACACCGCTTAACAACAAGATTCCCAACGCAAACGCC